>JAFGWO010000199.1 GCA_016937135.1 Pseudomonadota bacterium | reverse complement strand
TACACCCCTTCGCAGAAACACCTCCGGCATCCCTTCCAGAAAGGAAAAAGACCGTTCCAGAAATTCTGGAAGGCCTCTGAGCCGATCGCGAAAAAAAGCGGGGTTTCCGGTTTCGATGGCCTGAACCAGCCCGACGCCTGCCTGAGTCAGATAGAAGGTCGGCTGCAGGCAATGGGCGCGGACGTGCTCCAGCTGCTCTTGAAGGACATCCATAACCCAGGCAAGAAGCAGGGCGGTCTCCCGGTCCCCGTTTTCTGGTTCCTGCGAATCAGAGAGGAATTTCCCGACCCTTGCCTTGAAAAAACCAAGGGTGAGAATCGTCCCCTGAACGGACTCGGGGGAAAAATCGTCCCAGAGGCTCCAGTCCGGAACCAGGGGCAGGGCCTGCGGGAAAAAGACGAATTCATCGCTTCGACAGCACACAGGGAACCTTCCCGCCAGAAAGGAGAAAAGGTCCTTTGCAATGGATTCGATGCCGTCACGGGTGGGCATGGAATTTTCCTGTCCTTTCTCCGTCTGCAACCTAGGACCGCGCGCCGTGGCAGGGATCCTTTTTCCCTCAATATCAGGAACCTATCAAGACCCAGGAGTCAAGACCAGCGGCAGGATCTGTTGTCACCCCGTACGCGAAAAAAAAAGCGGGCTCCGCGGGCCCGCTTTTGGCAAAAGGATTCTTGACCGTTACAGAGTGATGGAAAGGGGGTGGCTGTCCACAGGGTCGATCTCACGATACCGGTCCTGACCGTCATGGTCGGCGACGAGGACCAGATCCCACATTTCGGGCCTCGCCAGGACTTCCTGCATGAGGAGCCGATTGATCCTGTGGCCGGCTTTGAATCCTTTATAAGCTCCAATGATCGGGATGCCGAGAAGGGAAAGGTCCCCGATGGAATCCAGGATCTTGTGGCGGACAAACTCATCGGGACTTCGAAGACCTCCGGGGTTCAAAATCCTGTCATCCCCAAGGACAACGGCATTTTCAAGGGACCCGCCGAGGGCCAGCCCCTTGTCGACCATGCCCTGAACATCCTTGAGGAAACCAAAAGTCCTTGCAAAAGCGATCTCCCTTCCGAAGGCTTCCGGGGAATAATCGAATTCCATTTCCTGGCGGCCGATGAGGGGGTGGGCAAAATCAATGGTGAAGGAAACGGAAAAACGATCCGCAGGTTCAAGAACGGCCCTTGATCCGTTCTCGCGCGCCTCGATTTCCCCGAGGATGCGCATCATCTTCTTGGGGACGCCCTGCTCGACAAGGCCAACCATTTCAACGCCGCGGACAAAGGGAGCCGCGCTGCCGTCAAGTATGGGGATTTCCTGTCCGGAGACTTCGATGAGGCTGTTGTCCACTCCTGAACCGGCAAGGCCGGAGAGAAGGTGTTCAACGGTTTTGATGGAAACACCGTTAAAACCAAGGCTCGTGGCGAGGAGGGTATCCCGGATATTGTGGACGCTGGCTTCCACCTCGGGATTACCGGGGACATCGGATAACCGGAAGCGGTACCCGGTATCGGGCTCCGCCGGCAGGATGCGGACAGAGGCCTCTTTCCCGGTGTGAAGGGCGATCCCGGAAAATTCGATGGTTCCTCCAAGGGTTTTTTGCTGGACGTATTTTTCCATATCGCTATTCGACTTTGCAAAAAACATTCCAGGATAGCGATAATTTTTTCATCCGGAATTTTCATTTATTTTCATAGAGTTAGGAAACCATACTTCACAACACTTCTGTTTTCACAATATCTCCCGGAAAATGTGTTGAAAAAAAGACACGGACTGTTGCAATAAAGCAACAACCCGTGTCCTCGAAACAATCTACCGGCGGAAAAGACGGGACGGGAAAAACCGTCCGAAAACCATCAATCCCGCTGCATAACGTTGAAAGTCGCCAGCATCACCCCGAGGGCGATAAAGGCTCCAGGGGGGAGGATCATGATCAACATGGCCGCATACTTGGAGCCAAGGATCGGGTACCCGAAGATCGCCCCGCTGCCCAGGATCTCCCTAATCCCTCCCAGAAGCCCCAGGGTCATCGTGAAAGCCAGCCCCATGCCAACGGCATCGACAATCGATTTTGGAATGGGGTTCCGCGAGGCAAAGGCCTCAGCCCTTCCAAGAATGATGCAGTTCACCACGATGAGGGGGATGAACAGGCCCAGCGTCTTGTGCACGCTGTGGGCGTAGGCGTTCATGACCAGATCAACAACAGTGACGAAGGAGGCGATGACGATGATGAAGGAGGGGATCCGGACCTTGCTGGGGATGATGGACCTCAGGCTCGAGACCACGGTGCTGGCGCAGACGAGGACGAAGGTGGTAGCCAGCCCCATGGCGATCCCGTTAACAGCGCTGGTGCTCACGGCGAGGGCCGGGCAGAGCCCGAGGGCCATCACCAGGACCGGGTTTTCCTTGAAAAATGCCTTGGTAAATTCCTTGCCGTAAGTACTCATGACGTCTTCTCCTCGTCGGTGAGGATTTGGTCCTTGTTTTTATCGAACCATTCCAGCCCCTTCTTGACCGCCCCGACGACAGCCCGGGGGGAGATCGTCGCCCCTGTCATCTGGTCGATGTCCCCTCCGTCTTTCTTGACCCTCAGATCGGAGTTCTCCAGGGACCGCCCCTTTAACTGGCCCTTCCACTCCTCTTTCTCAATGGGACTTCCCAGTCCGGGGGTCTCGGCGTGGCTTAAGATCACGATGCCGCCGAGCTCCCCATTGGCCTGAACCCCCATCATGATGTAGATGTTTCCGGAAAATCCATCAGGGGCGACAACCTCGAAAGCGGCCCCCTTGACCTCACCATCCGAGATGGACCGGAAAACCCGTACCGGGGCGCCATCTTCTCTCTGCATATCAAGGTAACCCGAATCAGGATCCACCGTCATGCCCGGCAGAACCGCCTCAAGGGACCGGATCATTTCCAGCTTCTTCTGGTAGGCAATGGGTTCTTTCGTCAAATCATAGACCGAGGAAAGGGCCAGGCTGGCAGCGAAGCAGATACTGCCCAGAACAACTACAAGTCGCCACGTGGAAGTCATTTCTTAACCCCCTTCCGCGTCGGATAACCGAAGACCCTTGGACGGGTGTACCGGTCGATGATGGGAGTCGCCCCGTTCATCAGCAGGATGGCAAAGGCAACGCCCTCGGGATATCCGCCGAAGAGCCTGATGGCCACGGTGATCAGGCCGCAGCCGATCCCGAAGACGATCATCCCCTTCCCGGTAACCGGGCTTGTGACGTAATCCGTCGCCATGAACCAGGCTCCGAGCATGAGGCCTCCCGCGACGATGTGGAAAAGGGGAGAGGCGTATTTTCCCGGATTGATGATCCAGGGGATGCCGGTCAGGACAAACACCGTACCCAGGAAACTCACAGGGATATGCCAGGTGATGATCTTCCGGGCCAGCATGTAGATCCCGCCGATGAGGAGCGCGATGGCTGAGATCTCGCCCATGCTGCCCCCCACGTTGCCCAGCAGGGGGTTGACGAAGCCCACGTCCACATCGGAAAGCTTTCCGGTCATCATCACGGTGGTCTTCATGTCGCCGAGGGGGGTGGCTTTGGTGACCGCGTCGAAATACCAGGAGAAGGGCTTGGGCTCGGGCCAGCTCGTCATGGCAACCGGGTAGCTGATGAGGAGGAAGATCCTCGCCACCAGAGCCGGGTTGAATGGGTTGTATCCCAGCCCGCCGTAGACCTGTTTTCCCAGGCTAATGGCGACAGCGGCCCCGATGAGGACCATCCAGCTCGGAAGCCCGGCGGGGACGTTCATGGCCAGCAGGATGCCGGTTAAAAGAGCGCTGCCGTCCCTAAGCGGCGACAGGTCTTTCCCCCTCATTTTCAGGGCGACTCCTTCGAAGAAAAGGCAGCCGAGAACTGAAAGGAAAAGGACCCGCAGGGCGTTCGGGCCGAAGTAGTAGATCCCGACGGCAATCCCGGGCAACAGGGCCAGGATCACGCCGTACATGGCGCTCTCTATGGTCATCCGCGAACGGAAATGTGGAGAAGGTGCGAGAACGATATCCATCTTTAACCCCTCTCAGATGCCCAAAGGTGTGCTTTGCCCTGCCGGATGAACTGGACGATGTTCCGGCCAGCAGGACACTCAAAGGAACAACAGCCGCATTCGATGCAATCGGTGATGGAATATTCCCGAAGCTTGTCGAAAAGCTGGAATTCCACGATATTGCTGAGCATGTGGGGCATCAGCGAAGCGGGGCAGATGCTGACGCATTTCCCGCAGCGGATGCAGGCCCTTTGATTGACGGGTTTGATCTCACCCGGGCCGAAAATCAGGATCCCGCTGGTCCCCTTGGTGATGGGGCTTTCCAGATCGGCCATGGCCGCGCCCATCATCGGACCTCCATTGATGATCCGCCCCGCCGGACCTTTCAACCCCCCGGTTTTCTCCACGAAATGGGATAGAGGGGTTCCAATGGGGAGGAGGTAATTCCCCGGACCTTTCGGCATGGAACCTCCGAGGGTCACCACCCGGTCGATGAAGGGCCTGCCTCTGCGGACAGCCGCGTTTATGGCTGCCAGGGCACCCACATTCTGGACCACGACCCCGATGTCCATGGGAAGGCCGCCGGTGGGGACCTACCGTTTGGACAC
>JAFGWO010000023.1 GCA_016937135.1 Pseudomonadota bacterium | reverse complement strand
GGAGAGTGGGAACGCTCCTGATCGAGGCGGGCCGACAGCTGCCGGGGCACCTTGACGAGAAAACGGGCCGAGTCGAGACCGTTGCTGCCGGCGCCCCCGATGCCGGGGAACTGCTGGACGACCTCGGGGACCTCGTGGACAAAATGGGAGGAAGCGTTCTCGTCATCGAGAAGGACCGGATGCCCTCGGAGACGGGGATCGCCGCCATCTACCGGTACTGAGGCATCCCGGGGGACGGTCCTCAAAAATCAGGAAAGGGTTTTTTTGGCCATATTTTTCCGGAGAAAGGGAACTTTGGACACATCCTTCGCAAACTCTTGAGGAGAATGCATGTTCCGCGACCGCACGGAAGCGGGGATCCGGCTCGGGGAGGCCCTGAAGGGCTACAGGGGCGAGGATGTCATCGTTCTTGCCATCCCCTGCGGCGGGGCTGAAGTGGGGTGGCAGGCGGCTCAGGCCTTAGACTGCCCTTTCTCCCTGATCATCTCCAGAAAACTTCCCTTCCCCGATAACCCGGAATCGGGTTTCGGAGCGGTATCAGAGGACGGCAGTCTCTGGCTTCTGCCGGGGATCGAGGAACGGATGCCGGCGGCCATCATCGAAAGGATCAAGACCCGCCAGATCCAGGAAATCGCCAGAAGGATCACCGTTTTGAGGAAAAACCGTCCCCTCCCCGACATCGGAGGAAAAACCGTCATCCTGGTGGACGACGGGATCGCCATGGGGTCTACCATGCGGGCTTCGGTCGCCTGCTGCAGGCATAAGGGCGCCGGCGGAGTTGTCGTCGCCTCTCCCGTCACCGGCGCGGCGACCGCCAAAGAGATGGAGAGGATTGCGGACGACGTCGTCATCGTCGAGATCCCCCGGGATTTCTACGCGGTGGCCCAGGTTTACCGGAATTGGTACGACGTGCCCGACGAGGAAGTCATCCGGATCATGGAAAAGACGGAAAAGGAAAGACCAGAAGGAAGTGGGAGGAGCGAGGAAGGAAAAAGTTAAATATCAAGATCATTTATCATTGAAATTGTCCATCTTCCCTGGCGGCCCTTTCCGGGTCCTGTCGGCGTGAGGCAATTTTCCCCCCAGGATTCCAACGAACGAAACCGGGACCATGTCAATTCGACTTCCTGGGCCGTTCGGCCGTTTCCTGAATTTTGAGAACCGTCCACAGGAGCTGCGAAGAGGACGAAAGGGCCCTTGAGGACCCTTAAAATCTGCCCCAGCAAAAAAACGGATTGATCCCTTTGTGTTGCGGATCCATAATCCGTAATTATATTTTCCCCGGAAGAGGGGCATGCAATGCGGCTTCAGGTTCATTTTTAAAAACTGAAAATCAACTTAACCCATAGGAAAGGCGACAGATAATGGACGTTTTGGAAATTCTGAAAGAGGTCCTGGAAGATGAGAAGGCCGGGGCCGAGAGGTATCGAAAGCTGGCCGAGGAAATGAATGACGCCGAAAGCAAGGCCGTTTTTGAAGCCCTGGCCCGGGAAGAGGACAACCATTACCGCCTGGTTAGGGAACGCATCACGGCCCTGAAGCTGCGGCGACAGAAATGTTGATGGCTTCGAAAAAAGTCATCAACGCGCCCCGGTCGGGGCGCCCGGATCAAGGACTCGGGTTGTAATTCCTTGATCCGTGAGGAAAGGGAAAATGACACTTTTCCCTTTCCGGGAAGCGTTAAGGCCCGCCTGGACTTTTTGCGACCCTGTCAATGCTAGTGGGCGTAAAGACCCGTCACCCAGACGAGAGCCCCTAGCATACCAAGGACGATCACCCCCCAGAGGAGCACGGGGCGGGTTGATTTTTCCTTCAGGGCCTTCGCTGTTTTGTGTGTGCCGATCACCACGGAGAGGGAGAAAAGGGAAATCAGGGCGCCGGTCAGGGCGGGAGGGATATTGTGCATGAGTTCCTCTCCCGCAAGGGTTTTCCATACCCCCAACCCGTAATAAAGGACCACGAAAAACTCAATGAGGGAGGCGGCCACCCCCGCCACCTGCATTTCCTCCTGTATGTGTATATTCTGCCTCATCATGGAGCTGATCTGCTGCTGGAGTTCCAGATTGGTCCTGCTCCTGTTCAGGTCCACCCGGCTTTTGATCACGTCCACCGCCGCCCTCGCGTTTTCCAGAGACCGAGACAGTTCCTTCTGGGTCTGCGAGAGGGAATCAAGGAGGCGTTCGGCACGCCTGCGGATCCCCTTCTGGAAAAACGTGTCCTGGACCCCGAAGGCCCTGGAATGGAGGCGGTCGAACCACGGCATCTCCGAGCGGAGTCGGTGGGCGATGTTGCCAAGAAGGGAATTGTAATTGGTCATCTGGGCATGGATGTCCGAGATGGCGCTCACTTCCTCCTCCAGATGGGAAAGTTTCTTGCTCTTCTCGTTGAGGATGCCGCCCACCTGCCGGTTCATCTCATCCATCTTTCCCGAGACTGTCTCGTGCTGATCCTCATCGAACCCCAGTTCCCGGGCCATCTCGTGCGTCAGGCGGTCCAGGGGGACGAGTTTTTCCCGGATCCAGTCCAGAAGAACCCCGTTTTCCGTGCCCTTGATGAAAAAGCGGCGAGGGTCCCCCCGTTTTTCGGGAACTACCGAAAAACTCCCCCCGGGAAGGAGTCCGTCCGGCAAGGGAGTCCACTCCCCCTTACTCTCACCCTCGGGGTCTATCAGCAACGTGGACTCCCCGATGGAATCAAGAAGCTCCTCTTCGACAGCCTCGCGGGCCGTGCCCAGCAGAGCGGTCATATCCCCTGAAGAGGCATCTTTGAATATCAACTCGAAGGTCGCAATGTGGCCCGCGACGGACAGGGATGCGAAAACCCCTTCCGCGGAAGCGAAGCGGGAGACGGAAGCCCCTGCTTTTTCGGGGTCTGTCTCCCTATCAGACAGATTGTAGAGGCCCTGGATCTTTTCCCAGACAGATCCTACGACCTCTTCATCGGAAGCGAGGAAGTAAAGGTAATAATGCAGATCGGCCATGAACGACTAGGTAGCATTAACCCCGGGGAGAGTCAAAGTCCTTTTGCGTCGGGAAAAAAATGGCCTTTTCGGATGGAGGAAAAGGCGGGGTGAAGCGTCGCCGGCTCCCCGGACTGTGTAGAATGACCTGAAAACTTTTCCTGTCACGTCCGGGACGCGATTAGCGCGGCCAGTTTTTCCCGGTCGGGCTTTCTGGCATAAAGGGGCTCTTTGGAGGAGCTGTAGGCCGGCAGGTTATCCACGAAAGGCTTACTGGAGGGATTGACATAGAAAACGCCCAGGGCGAGTTTTCCCGGATCCGTTGCGGCCCGGAAGGCCTCCACCCGGTCCGACGGATCGAAGGAATCCGGCAGGTAGTGTGTGTTCTCGTCGAACCACTTGAAGGTGTTGACCTTGTTGAAGGTAACGCACGGCTGGAAAAGGTCCACTATGGCATACCCCTTGTGCTCGATGGCCTGCCGGAGAATACGGGCCGTCTGCTCCTTGTGGCCGGAAAAGGCCCTCGCCACGAAGGACGCGCTCATGGCGACGCCAAGGGCCACGGGATTGATGGGCTCCTCGAACACCCCGTGGACCTGCACCGGGGTGACGAAGCCCGGCCGACTGGTCGGAGAGGCCTGGCCCTTGGTGAGGCCGTACACCATGTTGTCGTGGATGATGTTGGTGATGTCGGGGTTCCTCCGCATGGCGTGGATAAGGTGGTTGCCCCCTTCCCCGTACATGTCGCCGTCTCCGCTTTCGGCAATCACCGTGAGGGACGGGTTGCTCGCCTTGATGGCGGTGGCGACGGGAAGGGCCCGGCCGTGGAGCCCGTTGAAAAAATTGCAGCGAAGATAGTGGGGGGTTTTCGCCGCCTGCCCGATCCCCGAGACCATGACCACTTCCCCGGGTCTTTTCCCGAGGCCTTCCAGTGTCGCCTTGACCGTTTCGAGGATGGAGAAATTGCCGCACCCGGGACACCAGGCTATGTCGATATTATCCATATCGAAGGGGTTCGTTCCCATGACTATCCTTTCATTCCAGCCCGTCCAGGGCGGAGGCAAGACCCTCCACCGTGAAAGGCGATCCGTCGTATTTGAGGATGCTGCGGTCCGGCTTCCTGTCGGCGTGGATCTTCAGGAGGCGGCCGAACTGCCCTGTGGCGTTGTTCTCGATGACAACGACCTTTTCGGCCCGGTCGAGGTAGCTCCTCGCCTGGGGCGGCAGAGGATAGACCTGGGGAAAATGAAGATGGGCGGTCTTTTCCCCCGCAGTCATCGCCATGGCCTCCTCAATGACATGGAACGTCGAACCCCATCCGACGAGAAGTGTCCTGAAATCCTCGGGCCCGGAAAGAACCGGGGGCACGGCGTCCTTTATGACCTGGTCCATCTTGCGGAGCCTCTTTTCCACCATGGCGGTGCGAACCGCCGCGCTCTCCGTGATGTGGCCTTCTTCGTCGTGCTCGTCGCTGTCGACCGCAACGAGGCCGTCCCCAAAACCGGGGATGCCCCTCGGGGAAATGCCGTCCCCGGTTATCCGGTAGCGGAGATAATCGACCCTGGTTTTCACTATATGGCTTATCGCCTCCGTCTCCTCGAGAGGCAATCCGGAAAGGTCGTAGTAGGTGTCCATGGTGTACTGGTCGGTGAGAATGAACACGGGCAACTGGCAGCGGTCCGCCACGTTAAAGGCCTTTGCCGCCAGCAAAAAGGCTTCCTCGATAGTCCCGGGGGCATAGATCACCCTCGGGAATTCCCCATGTCCGGCGTACAGGGCCAGTTCCAGGTCCCCCTGCTCGGTGCGGGTGGGAAGGCCCGTCCCGGGACCCGGTCGCTGGGCCAGATGGATCACCAGGGGGGCTTCGAGCACCCCGGCCAGGCTTATCCCCTCCTCCATGAGGGCAAACCCGCCTCCGGAGGTGGTGGCCATGGCCCTCGCCCCCGCGTACCAGGCCCCCAGGGTCATATTGACGGCGGCGATTTCGTCCTCGGCCTGTTCCGCCACGATCCCGAATTCCTCGTCGCGACTCGCCAGAAAGGTGAGGACAGCGGTTGAAGGAGACATCGGGTAGGAGGCGATGAAGTTGCAGCCCCCTGCTATGGCCCCCATTCCTATCGCCTCGGCCCCATTGACCAGGAGCCTTTCGGCGACATCCTCATCCCGCCCCACGGAAAAGCGGATCCCTTCTTCCTCGCGAAGTTTCTCGCCGGCACGATAGCCTTTTCGGACAGCGTCCACGTTGTGTTCGATAACCTCCGGCTTCTTGCGGGAAAAATATCCCCTGACGTGCTCCTCAAGAATGTCGGGATCGCCATCCAGAAGCGCCGTCAGGACCCCCACGGCGACCGTATTCCCGTAGAGCTCCCCGCCCGCATCTTTGGCAATCGCGGTGATGGGAACGCTCAGAACCTTTCTCTCCAGATGTGAGGCATCGAAGTCGGCCAGGATTACGGTGTCCTCCCTCAGGCGGCCATCGACGTGGCCGATGACCGCAGGATCGAGGGCGACAAGAAGGTCGATATCATTTTTCAG
>JAFGWO010000022.1 GCA_016937135.1 Pseudomonadota bacterium | reverse complement strand
TTTTTATTATCGGGGAGGCGACAGCCCGGCATAACTGGTCCCTTTACGGCTATGGGAGAAAGACCAATCCCAGACTTGAGGAACTCGGCGACAGCCTCTTCAGATTCACCGACGTTGTCACAAACAAGGGCTCCACGGTGCAGGACATCGAAGCCCTCATCGGGCCCGCCACCCATGACGATCCGCGGCTTTTCGAACGGACGCCCGACCTCCTGACCATGGCGGGGAAGGTCGGCTACAAGACCTGGTGGATAACAAACCACACCACCGATGTCACCGGGACGCTGGCTATCATCGCCGGGCACGCGGATGTTACCATCAACACCAACAAGGGTGGGTCGCGGGGAGAAGGGTCCTATGACGAGGTTGTCCTTCCCCTCCTGGAGGAGGCCCTTCGGGATCCGGCTCCCCACAAGTTCATCGTGCTGCACCTGCTGGGGGGGCATCCGGCCTTTTATTTCCGGTATCCCGATGAGTTCGCGGTTTTCAACGACGCGAAGGACGATGTGGCCAGGGAGCTTGAAGAGGCCGGCCGGAGTTATTTTGCCATTAAGGCCCGCAATTATTACGACAACGCCATGCTCTACGCCGATCACGTCCTCCGGGAAACCATCGAATTGACGATCCGGGAAAGCAGCGGGGACACGGCGTGGCTCTATGTTCCGGATCACGGAGAGGATGTCGCCCATTACACGAATTACGCGGGGCACAACAACAGGGTCCTGACCATGTTCGAGATCCCCATGCTCCTGTGGTTTTCCGAGTCCTTTCCTCTGGAGAACAAGGAATTCGGGGCCGTGACGGACCGGCCCTATCAGACCGATCTTCTGGACCACACTCTCCTGGGGCTTCTGGGGATCATGGGGGACTACTACAACCCGGCCCACGATATCCTGGCCCCGGAGTTTCAGGTCTCCCCGAGGACGGTGGCGGGGAAGCCCTACCCGTGGAAGGAATGACAGGGAAAGGGGTGTGACGATGGATCCTTCGCAAGAAGCCGGGCTGGCCCGAAGATACGGCTATTTTCTGGGGTTGCTGTCCGCGACCCAGGCAACGGCGGGGATCTTCATCCTCTCAGCCCTCCTTTTGCTCACTGGCCCGAAAACCTTGGCCCTTGCCGTCGAACACCTGGGGATGTCCGGCCGCACACTGGCGGGAATGACGGTTTTTCTCCTCCTCCTCGTCACCGCTTCCGGCCTGGTTTCCTTTTTCCGCGTCAGGTATGGCTGGTTTTTCGTTTTCCTTGTCGCCTCCCTTCTCCTTCTCGCCGCCATCCTGCACGGTCCTGGAACCGTCTCGCTTACGCGCGTGAATTTTACCGTTCTCCTGATCCTTTCGGGGCTGTCCTGGGCTCTGGCCGTCGTGTACTATCTCTGGGATCTATATACCTAAGGGAAAAGGGAAGAAAAGGCGCAGACCTTGAAATCAACCGTTTTCATCGTCGAGGATGACGCCAAGATAGCCCGGGTCGTCAAGGCCTATGTGGAAGGGGCGGGGTTTACCGCCCGCCATTTCCGGAACGGGCGCGAGGCCTTTGCGGAAGCGCAGAAGGGGCTGCCGGATCTGGTGATCCTGGATCTCATGCTCCCCGACATTCCGGGGGAAGACCTTTTCCACGATTTGAAGGAAATGGGGGATGTTCCCGTGATCATGGTCACCTCCAAATCCTCGGAGGAGGAGAGGGTGGCCGGCCTGGCCATGGGAGCGGATGATTATGTGGTCAAGCCCTTCAGCCCGCGGGAACTGGTGTTCCGCGTCCAGGCGGTCCTGAAGCGTTCCTCGGGATTCAAGGGAGAAGAGGGCAGGGAATTGAGCTTTGACGGGGGCCGTATTACCCTGGACGGAAGGACCTTTCAGGTCACGAGGGATGGAAAAGCCGTCGACCTGACCTCATCGGAATTCCGGATCCTTTTCACCCTGGCCTCGAGGCCCGGAAGGATATTCTCCCGGGATGAGCTCATCGGGCAGGCCCTCGGGTACCAGTTCGAGGGGTATGACCGGACCGTGGACGCCCATGTGAAAAACATCCGCCGGAAGATCGAAACGGAACCGAAGAATCCGGAGATCATTCAGACTGTCTACGGCGTTGGCTACCGGTTCGGCGGGAGGCCGGATGTTTAGGTCCCTCTGGGGGAAGTCCTTCCTTCTCCTCGTTCTCGTTTCGGCGGTCGGGTTGTCGGCGGCCGTTCTCCTGCGGGGCATGATGCTCAGGGATTTCAGGTCATTCCTCGAGGGAGAGCGGCTCGATCACGTCTACATCGTCACCGCGGCCCTCGAGGGGTCCTGGGAGAGGAACTCCGGGTGGGAGGAAACTTCTCTGGCCGACACGGCTGCGATGGCCCTGATGCTGGGCATCCAGATCCAGGTCCTTGACAGGAATGGGGACCTTCTTCTAAGCGCGGACGGGGCCCTTGAAGGACTTTTGCCGCTCATGAGGCGACGCGTGCTTTCCTTCCAACCCGAACCCTTGCCGATGCGGGATGAATTCACACCGTATCCCCTTTTTCTGGGCGGGGACAGGATCGGGACCCTGAAGGTCGCTTTCCTCGAGAATGACCGGAGCGGCCTTTTCGTTGAGAGATCGGGAAAGTTCCTGCTTCTCTCCTTCCTGATCCTGGGGGGGCTCACTTTTTTTCTCAGTCTATGGGCCTCCCGCCGTCTTGGCGCCCCCATCCGGGCCCTTTCCTCCCGCGCCAGGGATTTGTCGGAAGGCAAGCGGGTTGGAAGGGTTCCGGTGAAAAGCTCCGATGAGATCGGGCAGCTCACCCAAGTGTTCAATGATATGGCGGCCAACCTCCAGACCCAGGAGAATTTGAGGAGAAAGCTCGTTTCCAACGTCGCCCACGAACTGCGCACCCCCCTCGCCGCCATGCGGGCCGAACTGGAGGCCATGATCGATCATATTGAACCGACGGGAGAGGACCAGTTGAGGTCCCTCTACGAGGAGACCGGTCGTCTGGCTTTTTTGCTGGACGGCATTGATGATCTAACCCAGGCCCAGGCGAGTTCACTCAATCTCGAGAGGCGGGAAATGGATGTCCTGCCTTTGCTGGACAATATCAGGGACAGGTTCGCGGCCTCGGCCGGGGAGCAAGGGGTCGAGGTGGTTCTTGAGGAGGGAAAGCCGGTTCGCGTCTGGGCCGATCCGGACAAGATCAGCCGCATCCTCATCAATCTCGTGAGCAACGCCGTGAGGGCTACGCCGGAAGGCGGCAGGGTGATTTTGAGGGCGAAGGGAGGGGAAACGGGTGCCTCCATCGAGGTCGCCGACACGGGCAGGGGGATCAGCGGGGAGGACTTGCCTCATATCTTCGAACGGTTCTTCAAGGGAAAGGATGGCGGCCTCGGCCTGGGATTGAGCATTGTAAAAGAGTTGGTGGATGCTCACGAGGGGAGGATCGAGGTCCGGAGCGAGGAAGGCAAGGGGACGACGGTGTCTGTCTTTTTGCCTACCTATGGTTTTGTAAAGGGTGTCCAAGTTGAAAAAATGTGAAGAGGGACATTCAGGGAACCCTCTTCACATTTTTTCATATTCTCTTCGAATTTCCTTCAAAGGGTTTTGGTAGAAGGTAAGCCATCAACAATTCTTCAAAACCCAGAAGGAGGTACAACAGATGAAGAAGAGAAGCTGGATGGTTGTAGCGGTGGTCCTTACCCTGAGCATGCTCGCCGCCGGAAGCGCCATGGCCCGGTGGGACGGGGCGTCCGATGGCAGAGGCCAGAGAGGTTTTAACTGCTGGGCGGCTGAAGGCGCCGACGAGGTGGATCCTGAAAAGGTCATTCAGTTCAGGAAGGACACCCTTCCTCTCAGGGATGAGCTGTGGGGAAAGAAGCTCGAGCTTAGCCGCGAGTACAAGAAGGATCAGCCCGACATGAAGGTGGTTGAGCAGTTGAGGAAGGATATGGTCGAGATCCAGACGAGGATGGAAAAGATTGCTTCGGATCATGGCCTGACCAACTGGGGCCCAAAGGGCGCATCCCGCGGCGGTTGTGGCGGCGGGTATGGAGACTGCCCGAGGGGTCGTTTCTAAAATCCTGTCGGGACGCGCCCATGGGCCTGGTCCCTGGGCGCGTCCCGGAAATTGAGCCTATGAAAAAGAGCCTTTTTATAATTATTTTCCTCGTTTTCTCCCTGTTGTCCTTTGAACAGGCGCAAGCTGCCATGTGCGGTGCCGGGGAAATGAGGCCCTACGGCGGATACTGCCGCGGGCCCAGGTGGGGGTGGTACGGCGCGGGCAAAAAGGTTCGGACGGTCCAGCAGGTCCGTATTTTGGTTTCCGATTACTTCAGGGATGCGAAGCTGACCATAGGGGAAATAATTGAAAGGGAGCATTTTTTCGAGGTCCACATCCTGGACCCTTCCGGAGGGGAGATCCTGGATGTCCTTATCGTGGACAAGCGCAACTGCCGCATTCGATCCAAATATTAGCGCCTTGGGTTTTTCCCATTGAAAAGGTCCCCCCCGTTTTTCTTTTCTGGAACTGGCCGAACTTTCCCAATCAGCCCTTGAAATCCCGGGAATAAATATTAAGCTGTCCCTTTAAGGGATTTAATGACGCGCCCCGCGTGGGGCGCCCGGATCCATGGCCTATGTGGT
>JAFGWO010000198.1 GCA_016937135.1 Pseudomonadota bacterium | reverse complement strand
GCTTCCTCTATCATGTCCGGAAACCGGCCGATATTGGCTTCCCCGACGACCTGAAAAACCTCGAACAGGGTCAAGGTGAGACGATCCCCGGCGGTCTGGCCCGTCGGGTCAGGCGCAAAGCGGACCAGTTTCGCCAACTCATCAGACCTTACGATCTTCAAAAGCCTTTTCTCCCTGGGCAGTCCGGAAAATCGTCAAAAAACCGGAAGATGGCACCTATCTTGAAAGGCCTTATATCGGATGGCACGAGAAAAGTCCACCGATGGTCATTTATAAAAATACAAAAGGAAAAGAAACCAGGCGTGAACGAAAACGACTTGAAAACCCTTGCCTCCATCATAGGCCGGAGGGCGGCAGCAGAGGTCCTTTCAAAATATACGCTATCAGAACTCGCGTATATCCAGCGAAGTGCCCTCCTCAAGCTGCCCCATATCGGTCCACGGAAGGCCGATGCCATCCTTGCCCTCCCGACACTTTTCGAACGATTGTCCTTACTGCCCGCAGAAGGCGCGACCGTCTCTTCCAGCAGGGATGTTTACGAACTTTTCCGGTTAAGGCTCGGCGGGTACCATCGGGAGCATTTTCTCGTCCTCGCCCTCAATTCCAGGAACATCATCCTGGCGGAGGACGTTTGCGCCGTAGGAACGGTCAACACGGTCCACGTCCCCCCCTCGGAAATCCTCAAAAAGGCGATCCTCCGATCCGCCGCCAGCATCATCTGCCTCCACAACCACCCTTCCGGGGACCCGACCCCTTCTCCCGAGGACCGGTCCCTGACCCAGAGGATCAGCCGCGCCGCCGCCCTGATGGGAGTCCGATTCCTCGACCATGTCATCATCTCCCTCGATTCCTATTATTCCTTTTCAGACGCCGGAGTCCTTTAAAAACAATTTCCAGCCTCAGAACCAGACAAAACCGTGAAATCCCCCTGCTATTTCGCCAGGTCGTTAAGTCGTTTTTCAGCCCTGTCGCCAGGCCGGTGGGTGCCTTCCTTCCCTTGGCAATTTTCCGTGTTCTCTAGTATATTTAATTCAGGGGTTTCAGAGTCACACTGCCGTATCCGTCCTGCCGCGGTTTCCCTTGAAAAAAGAGAGTCGGGAAGCGGCCCCGACGGGGAAAAGGAACCGATGGGTCCCGCCACCGCAAAATTCGACCTTCTTGACAGGATAACGAAGGTCATCGCCGAATCCCACGATTTCAGGGGAACGGTGGATAACATCGTTGCCATGGTCCGGGAGGAGATGCAGGCCGACGTCTGCTCCCTTTACCTGTACGATGAGAAAACGGACCAGCTGATCCTTGTGGCGACGAGCGGCCTTGATCAGTCCTCCATCGAACAGGTTCGGATGTCCCCTTCCGAAGGCCTGACCGGCCTGGTCTTCGAATCGAAAAAATCCCTTTTCCTCCAGAACGCCGACAAGCATCCGAGCTTCAAATATTTCCCCGAGACCAGGGAAGAGGAATTCAAGACTTTTCTCGGGGTCCCCCTTATATGCTGCCGCCTTCCCGTTGGTGTCCTGATCATCCAGGACAGGGAAAACCGGACCTATGACAAGATCGAGCTCAAGCTTTTCAATGCCATCGCAGGCCAGGTCTCGGGGATAGTCGTTAACGCCAAATTGCTGACGGATCTTGGAAAGGGGGAGACATCTCCTTCCGAACACAGGGAACCCTCCGGAAGGTCCCTCATCCTCAGGGGGACTCCCGCCACGCCGGGGATTGCCATGGGTCCAGCCATCGTCATGGAAACATATGACGACCTGCATTTCATCATCGAGGAACAATCGGATAATCCCGCTGCGGAAAAAAGAAGACTGCAGAAAGCCTTCCAGGAGGGTCAAAAAGAGATCGAGGCCCTGCGCTCCCGCGTCCAGGAACGACTGAGCGCGGAGGATGCCACCATTTTCAACATCCACCTGATGATGCTGGAAGACCAGGGGTTCAAGGAGAAGGTCCTGGACCTCATCGAAAGGGGAAGCAGCGCCACCTATGCCTTAAAGAGCGTGATCGCGGGCTACCTGCGCAGCTTCCAGGAGATCGACGACCAGTACCTCCGGGACCGCGCCGTGGACATCGAGGACGTAGGGCGCCGACTCATCCGTCTCATGTCCGACAAACCCCGGGAGGGATTCCTGCACATTACGGGCGAAGGCATCCTCATCACCCGGCTCATCACCCCTACCGATGTCAGCAACCTCTCCACTGAGCAGGTACGCGGGATCGCGACCGTCGCGGGGGGCCACACCTCCCATGCCATCATCCTTTCGCGGTCCCTTGGGATCCCCTGTGTGGTGGGGATCGAGGAGCTTCTGAACATCGTCCATCCGGGGGACTTCATCATCGTTGACGGCAACACCGGAAACGTCTTTCTCAATCCTGACCAGAACATCGTCAGGGAGTACCAGAGACTGCTGGATGACTACAACCGGCACATGGTGGAGCTGGTCAGCGAAAAGGATTTCCCCGCCGTCACCCTCGACGGCGTGAAAATCAAGCTCATGGCCAATGCCGGTCTGGTCAGCGATTTAAAGCTCATCGAATATTACGGGGCGGACGGGATAGGGCTTTACCGGACCGAGTTCCCCTTCATGGCCCGGGCCAAACTCCCCACCGAGGAGGAGCAATTCAACATCTACCGGAAAATGGTGGAAGGGACGGGGGGAAAGCCCGTCAATATCAGGACCCTGGATATCGGCGGCGACAAGGACATCTCCTACATGAATATGCCCGCGGAGGAAAACCCTTTCCTGGGCTGGCGTTCTATAAGGATGCTCACCGAAAAAGCAAATATTTTCAGGACCCAGATCCGCGCCATCCTCAGGGCCGCCAGATATGGCCAGGTCGGGATTATCATTCCCATGGTAACCATCCTCGAGGAGATCAGGGCCGTTAAAATCCTTGTCGAGGAAGCCAAAAGGGGTCTCGAATCGGAGAAAATCCCCTTCCAGGGCGACGTGCCGGTAGGGGTCATGATAGAGGTCCCTTCAGCGGTTCATCTGGCCCGCAAAATAGCCAGGGAGACGGATTTCCTTACGATCGGCACCAACGATCTGGTCCAGTACGCCCTGGCGGTGGACCGCAACAACAAGATGGTCGCCCATCTTTACGACCCCATGAACCCCGCCATTTTAAATCTTATCAACATGACATCTCTGGCCGCCAGGGAGTCCCGCATCCCCCTCGGCCTTTGCGGTGAGATCGCCGGGGACCCTCTCTGGACACCCCTCCTCATCGGGCTGGATATCCCTCTCCTTTCCATGAACTCCGCCTCGATCCCCCTGATCAAACGTTCCATCCGGCTATTGAGGAAAGATGACTGCCAGAGGGCCGCCCACCGCGCCTTGCGGGCCGGCTCCTCAGCCGAGGTCAAACGGATCATGTCCCGCTTTGAAAAGGTCATCCAGTCCCAGGTCCTGTTCCACCCTGAGGAAGCCCATTAAGAAGTTCAGAGTTCGGAGGTCAGAGGTCAGAGTTCGAGTTCAGAGTCCAGGGTCCAGAGTCCAGGGTCCAGAGGGAAAACCCGATACCGGAAGAGGGATCAGGGGAGGGGGAATTGTGAAGCCCAGTCCGAGGCCCAAGGCCCAAAACCCAAAGGCCAAAGAGAAACCACTTTGAACCTCGGGAAACTTCAATAGCCCCTTTCCGCATTTACAGGGTTGAGAAGAGGCATGCCGGCGAGGGCCCGACGGTAATTTTCGACTATCTGCGTGCAGACCGATTCGGGATTGGTGACGCTCGCTACGTGCGGGGTGATCGTAATTTTCCCATGCCGCCAGAAAGGATGATGTTGCGGCAGGGGCTCTTCCCTGAAGACGTCAAGAAGGGCGCCTGAAAGCCGGCCGGAATCGAGGGCCGCCAGAAGGTCGTCCTCCACCAGGTGGCTGCCCCTGCCCACATTGATCAGGTAGGCGTTTGCAGGCAGCCGGCTGAAAGTCTTCGCGTTGAGGATGTTTTGGGTTTCCGGAGTCAGGGGAAGCAGGCACACGAGGATGTCGGCGTGTTTCAGGAATTCATCAAATTCACCGATTCCGGAATAGACCCTTAAATGATCTGTCTGTTTCGGGGTGCGGGTCCAGGCATGAACCTTGAAACCAAAGTCCCACAGCTTGTACCCCACGTATCGGCCTATTTCCCCAAATCCCATCAGTCCAACGCCCATGGTCGAGATGCGCCGGGACTGCATCCGGGCCCATTTGCCCAGTTTCTGCTGACGGCGGTAATCTTCAAACCGGCGAAGATGTTCAAGAATTCCCAACATCACGTATTCGGCCATGAATTGTTTCAGGTCGTCATCGACCAACCTGGTCAGGGGGACCGAGGCCGGCCGGGTGGCGTCCCCTAGCAGATGCTCAACCCCGGCGCCGAGGGAAGAGATGCATTTCAGGTTCGGGAACTGCCGAAGTACGCCGGGCGGCTGGTTCCAGCACAGGGCGAATGAGACCTTCCCCGGATCGCTAATCTCGGGCCAGACCTCGACCTTCAACGCAGGGTCGACGGCATGCAGTGCCTCGACCCACCTGTGAGTCTTGCCGTTCGGGTAGACGATCATGATGGACATGGCGGCTTTCTCCGGAGCTCACAACCCGGAATTCGCGCCGGCGCATTTCAGGCAGTGCTGGATCCGGCAGAGGGCTTTCCGGCAGCGTTCGTCGCAGTACAGCGGGGTGGTGACATAACGGTCTCCCCTGTCAGGAATGAGGGCGACGATGGTGCCTTCCCGGATTTCCCGGGCCAGATCCAGGGCGGCTTTGACGGCGGCTCCGCTGGACATACCCGAAAAAACCCCTTCCTCGCTGGCCAGCTTTTTGGATACCTCGAAGGCGGCCTCGTCCTGGACAACCACCCGCCTGTCCAGGATTTCCGGATTGAAAAGGCCCGGGACGATGGACTCGGACATGTTC
This sequence comes from Pseudomonadota bacterium, assembly GCA_016937135.1. Lineage (GTDB taxonomy): Bacteria > BMS3Abin14 > BMS3Abin14 > BMS3Abin14 > BMS3Abin14 > JAFGWO01. Next base: position 902 of record JAFGWO010000198.1, on the reverse strand, counting down.
TTTAACCCCTGGATCTGATGGCCCAGAGTGGGCTCCACGCCCATGACGGACACGGATGGGCTCCGGCTTTTAAGATAACGTCCCACTCCCATCAGGGTGCCCGTGGTCCCCATTCCCGCGACGAACCAGTCCACCCGTCCTTCGGTCTGCTCCCAGATTTCCGGTCCCGTGCCCTCAAAATGAGCCCTGATGTTGTCCGGATTGTTGAACTGGTCCGGCAAATAATAGATGCCCGGGAATTCCACCAGCATCCGCCGGGCCTCCATGATGGCCCCGTCAGTCCCGTGCGCGGCGGGCGTCAGCACGATATTCGCCCCCAGTGCCGAAAGGACCCTCCTACGCTCGATGCTGACCCCCTCCGACATGGTAAGGACCGTCCGATATCCCGTGCAGGCGCCCACCAGAGACAACCCGATCCCCGTATTTCCCGAGGTGGCTTCCAGGATAGTCATGCCGGGCTTCAAATCACCCCTCGACTCGGCCCCCTGGATCATGGCGAGGGCCACCCTGTCCTTAACCGAACCGCCGGGGTTGTGACCTTCCAGCTTGAGAAGGATCCGCACGCCAGGGACAGGGTTTAACCGTGTCATCTGAACCATCGGCGTATTGCCTATGGTGTTCAGGACGGTGTGGACCTTCAACCTTTCCACCCCCTTTCGACGCGGCATTCCCGGCCGGCGGCATGGGCCGCCTCCCTTAAAACCAGATCTTCTTTCCCCTCATACCTGGGGCTGAGATGGATCAGCCTCATTTTTTTGACCTTCGCCAGGGAGGCGATCTTCCCTGCGTCGACTGCTGTCAGGTGTTTCCTCTCCCCGGCATGGGAGGCGTCCTTGAAAAGAAAAGAGGCTTCAATATACAGCACGTCCGACCCCCGGACCAGATCAATTACTCTTTGGAGG
>JAFGWO010000197.1 GCA_016937135.1 Pseudomonadota bacterium | reverse complement strand
TGGTCTTTTTGCCGATCACGGAGAATTTCTGGCTGCCCGGGGGAACGGCCATATGGGGGGTCCTTATCGCCCTGGTTTTCGGGACCACCCTGGGTCTTATGGCAGGCTATCACGGCGGGTGGCCCGACGAGATCATCATGCGCCTTTTAGACGCTATGATGGCCATTCCGGTCATCCTTCTTTACCTTCTTATCATGTCAACCCTCGGGGCCTCCGCCCTTAACGTGGTCATCGCCATCACCATCGTCGGGACCCCCGGGATCGCCCGTCTCGTGCGCGGCATCACTCTGGACCTTCGCACGAAGGAATACGTGAAGTCGGCCCAGACGAGGGGGGAAAGCAGCTGGTATATCATGTTCGTCGAGATCCTTCCCAACGCGCGGGGACCGGTCATAGTGGATGCCATGCTCCGGGTCGGTTACGCAATTTTCGCCATGGGGACGCTGGGATTTCTGGGACTCGGCATGCCGCCCCCCTCCCCCGACTGGGGGAGCATGGTGGCCAAGGGAAGGGAATTCATCCTCTCCGGAAGCCCCTGGGCGGCCCTCTGGCCGTCTCTGGCCATCGCCTCCCTTGTGGTGGGCCTTAATCTCCTGGCCGACGGGATCAGGGAGGAGAGCATGAGGTATCAGTAAGGAACGTCCCACGTCCAGAGAAGACAGGTCCAGAGTCCAGAGAAGACAAGTCCAGAGTCCAGAGGCAAGAGACCAGAGAGTAGATATCGAACGTCGAACGCCTGCTGCGTTGTCTTGTCCCGCGGAAGCTTGATGTAAAGGGGGAAACCCTGGCAAAAGCAGGTCCAGGGTCCAACCCGGAAAATCAGGGGACAAACGAAATCGCAGATAAAATTACATTGAATTACAGGGCTTTATATTTAAAATTAAGGTTGATGGCCTCGCAAAAAGTCATCAACGCGCCGCGCGCGGGGCGCCCCGGATTGGACTTTTTGAGACCCTCTCAACGATAAACAATAAACCATGAACGATAAACTATGGACCAGGAACTCTTCCGGAGGCTGTTTGAAACCTGACGCCGCCTTTCATTCCGTTCGGGCCGCGGGTTCAACTTTTCCGTCCCCCGTCCTCGAGGTGGACGACCTGGCCATCTCCTATGAGACCCGCCAGGGGGATATCGTAGCCGTCAGGGGCGTATCCTTCGCCGTCCATGAGGGCGAGACCATGGGGCTCGTCGGCGAATCGGGGTGCGGGAAAAGCACGGTGGCCTTCGGGATCGTCAATTTCCTGGGTTCAAACGGGAAGATAACGCGGGGATCCATAAAATTTCAGGGAGAGGAACTCACCGGGCGCCCGGCGCCGGAACTGAGGAGGATCCGGGGCAACCGCATTGCCATGGTATACCAGGACCCCATGCAGGCCCTCAACCCGGCCCTTCGCATCGGGGACCAGCTGATGGAAGTCCTGACCCTTCACCAGGACCTCGACCGGGATGACGCGCATGAGAGGGCAGAGGCCATGCTCAGAAGGGTCAACATGCCCGATCCCTCAGATGTCATGAGGCGCTATTCCCACCAGATCTCCGGCGGGCAGCAGCAAAGGGTCGTGATCGCCATGGCCATGCTTAACAACCCGGCCCTCCTCATCATGGATGAACCCACCACGGCTCTTGATGTCACCGTGGAGGCCGCGGTCCTCGATCTCGTCCAGGACCTCAAGGACGAATTCCGTACCGCCATCCTGTTCATCACCCACAACCTGGGAGTCGTCGCCAGGGTCAGCGACTGCCTCAGCGTCATGTATGCCGGAGAAATGGTGGAATCAGGGACGGTCAGCGAGGTCTTCAGGGATCCCCGGCATCCCTATACCATGGGCCTCCTCTCCTGCGTTCCCAAACTGGGGCAGAGCAAGAAAGGATCCTACCTGCATCCCATAAGGGGACGCGTCCCCTCGCCTTCCGAACGCCCCCTTGACGCCTGCATCTTCGAGCCCCGGTGCCCTTTTTCCGTCCGGCGATGCAGGGAGGAAAGGCCTCCTCTTGCCCCTGTTGGAAAAAACCGCTGCTCCCGCTGCTTTTTCGCCCGGGAGATCGACCGGGAAAAGTTCAACCGGGAGCTCGAGGGGAAGATCATCAGGGAAGCGGGGGGCCCGGCATCCCCCGTAGGGAAAGAAATCCTTCAGGTAGACAACCTGAAGCTCTACTACCCGCAGGAATCCAATTCCGTGGCCAGTCTTTTCGGAATGGGGGAAAAGAGATTCGTCAAGGCCGTGGACGACGTCAGCATCCACCTGTCCAAATCCAGGACCCTGGGGATCGTTGGTGAATCCGGCTGCGGGAAAACAACTCTCGTAAAGGGCATCATCGGGCTCGAGCCCATTACGGACGGGGAGATCGAATTCATGGGGATCGATGTCGACAGGACGGTTTCATCAAGGGAATCGCGCCTGGTCCGGGAAATGCAGATGGTGTTTCAGAATCCGGATGCCACCCTCAACCCCGCCTACCCGGTGGGAAAGCAGATCGCCCGGCCGATCCGCAAGTTCCGGACAGTTCCCCGGAACAAGGTCAAAGGCGAGGTCCTTCGTCTCCTGAAAGCCGTTAGGCTCGACCCGTCCTACTACGGCAGGCTCCCGCGCCAGCTGTCCGGGGGAGAGAAACAGCGCATCGGGATCGCGCGGGCCCTCGCGAGCCGTCCCGACCTTATCATCTGCGATGAGCCCGTCTCCGCCCTTGATGTGTCCGTCCAGGCCGCCGTGATCAACCTGCTCCTGGAGATCCAGCAGAATTTTGATACCGCCATGATCTTCATCGCCCACGACCTGTCGGTGGTGCGGTATTTCTCGGATGATATTGCCGTGATGTACCTGGGGCAGATCGTCGAGATCGGACCCGCCGAAGCTATCTACGATCCCCCATACCATCCCTACACCGAAGCCCTCCTTTCCGCGGTCCCCATTCCCGACCCCGATGTCAGGCAAAAGGACATCCGCCTTTCCGGCAATGTACCCTCCCCCCTGACCCCGCCGAAAGGGTGCCGCTTCCACCCCAGGTGTCCGCGGAGGGCGCAGATGCTTCCCGACAACGGAAAGATCTGCGAGACCGAGGTGCCGCCGTGGAGGGAAGACGGAAAAGGCCACCGCATCCTTTGTCACATCCCGATGGAAAAGCTCGCCGAAATGGACCCGGTGACGGGAGACAGTAGAGAAAAAACTCTAAAAAAATAAAATAGAACAGGGAAGCGGGCTAGGGAATAGGGAAGGAAACCGCAGCCTCCCTCCCTTCTGTTTCCCGTTTTTTGATTTTCTCCGCGTCCTCCGCGGACTCGAGCGACTGTTGCCGGGGAGCGGGCGTGAGA
>JAFGWO010000196.1 GCA_016937135.1 Pseudomonadota bacterium | reverse complement strand
GTCTGGTCATCGTGCACGGGGAAACAGTGACCGAACCGGTGGCTCCAGGCACCAACGCCGCGGCCGTCAGATGCCTCGATGTGGATATCCTGGCCCATCCGGGACTGCTTTCCAGGGAAGACGCCGAAGCCGCGGCCGAAAGCGGCGTCCTTTTGGAGATCACGGCGAGAAGGGGACATTCGGCCGCCAACGGCCGGGTTGCGCGGATGGCCCGGGAAACCGGCGCCGGTCTGGTCATCAACACCGATGCCCATGAGCCGAAGGATCTCATTTCCAGGGATCATGCCCGTGTCATTCTGACAGCGGCCGGGTTGGAAGAGGATGGCATTCAAGGGGCTTTTGCCAGCGCGGAAAAACTCCTTAGAAAGGTGACGGGAAACGGATGAGAAAGGATCACCAGACGATAAACCACCAGGGGAAAGTTTTTTCCGGAGGACTCCAATGAGCGACGTCAGGAAGCGAAGATCCAAAAAAGCCGGGATTTTGCCCCGGGAGATCATTGCGGACGAAAGGACTTTCAGGTCCTGGCTCTCCGACCATCAAACCCAGCTTGGCTACGGTTTCGGGGCAATCATCCTTATTCTGGTCATCATCGGAGGCTTTCTCTGGACCCAGGGAAGGAATGTCCGCGCGGCGAATGAGGACCTGGCGGCGGCCCTGCGCTTCCACTGGACCCCTGCCCAGGCCGGTTCCCCGGAAGAAGCGCCCCGGGATTCCATCAAACTGGAACAGGCCATTGGCAGGTTCCAGGATGTCGCCCAGCGCCACGAAAACAGCCCCCAGGGGCTGACGGCCTCCTATTACCAGGCCGGTGTCCTTTTCGATCTTGGCCGATATCCCGAGGCAGCATCCCTCCTGGAGAATGTTCGTGGCGCCGACGAGGCCCTCTTTTTCCACCTCAATGGCCCCCTCCTCCTCGCCAGATGCCAGGAGGCCCAGGGGGATTACGGAAAGGCTGTGGAATCCCTCAACGAGGTGAAGGAAAGGTCTGCCCGGGACGATCTGGAGGCCCTTCTTCTGATGGACATCGCAAGGTGCAGCCGGCTCATGGGAGATAATGATCGCGCCATCGCCCTTTACATCGAACTGGAGGAACGGTTCCCTGACACGGTTTTCGCGCACAGGGCGGGGAAAATCCGCGCCTCCCTCGGGGCCGCCGACAGGGAAGAGCTTTGAAGCCAAAGCTTCTCTCCGGCAATGAGGCCATCGCCAGAGGGGCTCTTGATGCCGGCGCGGCCCTCGCCACAGGCTATCCCGGGACCCCCAGCACCGAAATCCTCGAAGCCCTTGTTCGTGAGCCGGGCATCAGGACCTTCTGGTCCCCCAACGAAAAGATTGCCGTAGAACTCGCGAGCGGTGTTTCCTGCGCCGGGTTCCGGGTCCTGGCGACCATGAAGCACGTCGGGGTCAACGTGGCCGCCGACCCGATCTTCACCCTTGCCTACACCGGGGTTGGAGGGGGCCTTGTCATCGTGACGGCGGATGATCCCGAACTTCACAGTTCCCAGAACGAACAGGACAACCGGCGTTACGCCTCCTTTGCCAGAATTCCCATGCTTGAACCGTCTGACAGCCAGGAAGCCCTCGATTTTACGAGGGAGGCCTTTCTCCTCAGCGAATCTTTCGATATTCCTGTCTTTCTCCGCACCACCACCAGGATTTCCCACGGAAAATCGGCAGTCGAGCAAAGGTCCGCCGCGGAGCCTCCCAAAGAAAGATCCCCGATAAAAAAAGGCCTTATCCGGAACCCCGCCAAATACGTCATGGTTCCGGCCAACGCGAGGGCCAGGCACCCGGATCTGGAGGACCGCATATCCAGGCTGGCCGCCTATGCCGAGGACTGCCCCTTCAACAGGGCAGAGCTCAGGGGAGGGGATCTGGGCATCATCACCTCGGGGATCAGCTACAATTACGTTCGGGAGGCCGCACCTGAAGCCTCAGTCCTGAAGCTGGGGCTGGTGTTCCCTATGCCTTCCGTTCTCATTCGGGATTTCGCGTCCCGGTTTGACCGCATCCTGGTCGTCGAGGAGCTCGAACCCTATATCGAGGAGTGGGTCAGGCTCCTCGGAATCCGGTGCGAGGGAAAATCCCTCATCCCGCGGTTCGGGGAAACAGGTACCCAAACCGTGCGTCACGCTGTATCCCTTTCCTCACCCTCGCCCGACCCCGCCAGGGATGCCGGACCCGAAGAGGAAAGGGGCCTTGAAGGCCGGATCCCTGTAAGGCCGCCCGTCATGTGCGTTGGATGTCCCCACCGCGGGATCTTTCACCTCTTAAACAGGAAAAAATTCTTTGTCGCCGGGGATATAGGGTGCTACACACTGGCCGTCGCTCCTCCTCTCTCGGCCATCCACACCACTTTGTGCATGGGGGCCGGGATCAATCAGGCGGCGGGGATCGAGGCCGTCCTGCCTGAGGAGCACGGCAAAGTCGTTGCGGTGATAGGGGATTCCACCTTTCTTCACAGCGGGATGGGAGGGGTCCTTAACATGGCCTTCAACTCCATCCCCGCGACGGTGATCATACTGGATAACTTCACCACGGCCATGACGGGCCGGCAGAACCATCCCGGCAGCGGTTTTGACGCATCGGGGAACCGGACCCGGCAAATCCAATGGGAAGCCCTTTTAAAAGGCCTGGGCATCGAAAATGTGCGGATTGTAGACGCCTATGACATCGGCCGGCTCCGGGATGCCCTTGAGGAAGAAACCCGGCGCGACGCCCCGTCCGTCATTGTCGTGCGGGGCGCCTGCATGCTTCTTAAAAACCATGCCGTTAAGAGGAATCCTCCCCTAAGGATCGATCCGGAAGCGTGCACCGATTGCGGAGTCTGCCTGAGCCTGGGCTGCCCCGCCATTGCGCGCAAGGGAGGGTCGGCCGGGGAAAAACCCTGCATCGACCAGGATCAGTGCACAGGCTGCGACCTTTGCGGCCAGCTGTGCTCCTTTGGGGCGATCGGGAGGGAACAGTGATTTCCCCGGGAGAGCGTACGATCAACATCCTTATGGCCGGTGTCGGAGGGCAGGGGACCATCCTGGCCGGGGAACTCCTTTCCCACGTGCTTCTCGAGGATGGATTCGACGTCAAGAAAAGCGATGTGCACGGCATGGCACAGCGCGGAGGAAGGGTCGTTTCCCATGTCCGTTTCGGCCGCAAGGTCCATTCCCCCCTTATTGCCCCTGGAGAGGCGGACATCCTGGTCGGTTTCGAAATGGCCGAGACCCTGAGAAGTCTGGACTGGCTGGTCCCGGGGGGGAGGGTCATCTCCGAAAACAGGGCCATCCTCCCGTACACCTGCCAGGTTGGGGAAGCCTCCTATCCCTTTCAGGCGCTGGACACGATCGCGCAGTCCGGTTTCGACCTGACAGTTGTGGAAGGGGAAAAGCTGGCCAGAGAGGCCGGGTCGGTGAAAGCCGCCAATATCGTTCTCATGGGAGCCCTCGCCCGTTTTCTTCCCGTGGCGCCTGAGGTATGGCAAGAAACCATCCGCCGGAACATGTCCGGTAAGCTTGTGGAGGTGAATCTGAAGGCTTTTGCCCTGGGATGGGGAAAAGTTCAAAGTTGAGAGTTCAGGGTTCAGGGGGGGAGAGGGTTTAAGGTTGATGGCTTCGCAAAAAATCATC
>JAFGWO010000195.1 GCA_016937135.1 Pseudomonadota bacterium | reverse complement strand
CTGCCCAAAGTTCCCGTTATCCCGGGCCACCAGATCGTCGGGGAGGTGCATGCCCTGGGTGCCGGGGTGAGCCTCTTTTCAGCGGGGGACCGCGTTGGGGCGGCCTGGCTCAATTCCACCTGCGGGACCTGTCCTTACTGCACCTCCGGCCGCGAGAACCTGTGCGAAGATGCCCGTTTCACCGGATACCACGTCGATGGGGGGTATGCCGAATTCGCCGTCGTCCCCGAGGATTTCGCCTATCCCATCCCCGAGGGATTCCCCGATATTCAGGCCGCGCCGCTCCTGTGCGCCGGGATCATCGGCTACCGCGCCCTCAAACGCACGCAGATCCCCAAAGGGGGCCGCCTCGGGATCTACGGATTCGGGGCCTCCGCGCACGTGACGATCCAGGTCGCCCGTTACTGGGGTTGCGAGGTGTATGTCGTTTCCCGGGCCGAATCCCACCTTTCCCTCGCCCGGGAACTGGGGGCCGTCTGGACGGGCGGCTCCGGGGAGCGGCCCCCGGTCAAGCTCAACGCCTCCATCAATTTCACCCCGGCCGGCGAGATTATACCCGAAGCCATGGAATCCCTGGACAAAGGGGGAGTCCTGGTCAATGCCGGGATCTACATGTCCCTCATCCCTCCCCTGGATTACGAAAGGCATCTTTTCTATGAAAAGGATTTGAGGAGCGTAACAGCCAATACCAGGGAAGACGGGCAAGAGCTCATGGATCTCGCCCCCCGTATTCCTATCCACACCACCGTTAAACCCTACCCTTTCGAGGCCGCCAACGACGCTTTAAAGGACCTTAAAGCTGATCGGATGAACGGGTCGGGGGTTCTTGAGATCAGTCAGGGATCTTTTCCCGATGCAGGATGAAAAATCATCAGACCCCCGGACGGCCGCGATCCGCGTCGAGAACCTCGGCCTTTTTAACGTCCGGAAGGGGCTGAACCTGAGGGAGGCCCTCCGGAGAGAAGGCCTTTACCTGGATGGAACGTGCGCGGACAAGGGGACCTGCGGGCGCTGTGTTGTCCGGGTGCTGGAAGGGGATGCGGGCGTCCCCCTCGAAAAGGAACGGGCCCTTCTGGGGAAGGAAGCCATCGACAGGGGGGACCGTCTTGCCTGCCGGATCAGGGTGGCCGGGGATCTTGAACTGGAGATAGATCCCGACAGAATCCTGGATTGGGAAAAATCGGGCCGGTGGAAGGAGGTCTGGGAGCCATCCCTCCGGGTCCCCGGGCTGTTTTCCCCCGCCGGGTCCGGTTACGGCGTGGCCCTGGATCTGGGGACGACATCCATCGCCGCTGCCCTTTATGACCTTGAAGAGGCCCGTCCCCTGGATATCAGGTCCGCGGCCAATCCGCAGATCCCATGGGGAGACGAGATCATCAGCCGCCTCGGGGCAGCCCGGGATGACGCGGGAACCGCCGCAGGCCTTCAGGAATTACTATGGCAGACCGTCCGGGAACTGATCCGGTCCCTCTGCTTCGGAAGCGGTGTATCCCCGGAACGGATCACCTTCCTAACGGCGGTCGGCAACAGCGCCGTCCATCATCTTTCCCTCGGGCTGCCCGTCGGCACACTCCTGACGCCTCCCTATTCACCCTTCGACGCGGGCGCAAGGGATTATCGGGCAGCGGATCCCCCTTTTAACCTGGGTGTCGGGGAAACAGCCTCCATCCATTTTCCTCCCCTTGTGGGGGGATATGCGGGAAGCGATGCCCTGGTTTCCGTTCTGGCCGTGGACGCCATGGATGTCCCCAGGGGAGCCCTCCTGGATGTGGGCACCAACACCGAAATCATTCTCTGGGACGAGGCAGGGTACCTGGCGGCCAGCGCGCCTTCCGGGCCCGCGTTCGAGGGGGGCCTCATAAAGGATGGCATGAAGGCCGAGGAGGGGGCCGTCTGGAAGGTAGCTTTTTCGGGAGGGGATTTTGTGATTGACACCCTCGGGGATGGGGTGCCGAAGGGGATCTGCGGAACCGGGATCGCGGACGCCGTCGCGAGCCTTCTTCATGCGGGCGCCCTCGATCCATCCGGGCTCCTGAAGGCAGGCCGGCATCCGAGGGTGACCTCGAGGGGTTTTATCCTCCACGATCACCCGGAAATCATCCTGAGGCCCGAGGACATTGCCGAGGTCCAGCAGGCTAAAGGGGCTATCAGCGCCACCTTCGGGATCCTCCTTGAGCGAAAGGGGCTGTGCCCGCCAGACCTTGACCGGGTCTTTCTTTCGGGGGCTTTCGGGACCCGTTTAAATCCCCAGAGCGCTATTGCTATCGGGCTTCTTCCCCCCATCGAAGAAGGAAGGGTCACATCCGCCGGCAACACGGCCCTGATCGGGGCCTCCTATGTCCTTCTTTCCCCCGAGGCGAGGGAGAGGGCGGCCGATCTTGCCGGAAAGATCAAATACGCAAGCGTTGCCGACGATCCGGAGTTTCAGGAACGCTTCCTGGATTCCCTGTATTTTCCGCAATGAAATCATCTCTACATCTGAAGGATTTCTCTGATCATGACGAGTACCGGACCCCGGAGGGGCTTGCCGGGGGTCTGTCGCGGCGTTTTCCCGGTTTCTTTTTCCATCTGAAGCTCCTCTTGGTGTATGTCCAGGGGTGGTGGTGGGCGGTAAGAGGGGTCTACGATGGCCGGAAGTGGGTCCACGGAAGTCTCCTTGTGATCCGGCTGCTTGAATCGGCAGGGGTCCGGCTTGTCGTCGAAAACCTGGGTCTTCCCGGGCGTCTCAAGGGCCCCGTGGTATTCATCGCGAACCACATGAGCACCCTCGAGACCTTCGCCCTTCCGAGCCTCATCCATCCCCGGAGGAAAGTGGTTTTTATCGTGAAGGAAAGCCTCCTGAAATTTCCCTTTTTCGGGCGGGTCCTGAAGGCGAGAAACCCCATAACGGTGGGACGGAAGAACCCCAGGGAGGATCTCAGGACAGTCCTCGAGGAGGGATGCCGGCGCCTTGAGGAAGGGATATCCGTCATAGTTTTCCCGCAGACGACGAGAAGCTCCCTTTTTGTGCGCGAACAGTTCAACAGCATCGGGGTCAAGCTGGCGAAAAAGGCCGGCGTTCCCGTGGTCCCCATAGCCCTGAAGACCGACGCCTGGGGGGTGGGAAAATGGGTCAAGGATTTCGGCCCCATCGACCCGGGAAAGGTCGCGCATATCGCCGTCGGCGAGCCCATAAGCGTAACGGGAACCGGCCAGAATACGCATCAGGAGGTGATCCGCTTCATCCAGGGAAAGCTTGGGGAGTGGGGGGAGGGGG
>JAFGWO010000194.1 GCA_016937135.1 Pseudomonadota bacterium | reverse complement strand
CGGGTCTGCCCGGGGGAACCCTCGCCGAAGGAAAACCGGCGGATATCATTCTGGTTGACCCGGAAAGGGAATGGACCGTGGATCCTTCGCGTTTTCTTTCCAGGGGGAAGAACACCCCCTTCGCCGGCCTGAAGGTCCACGGGGAAGTGGTGGCCACCTTTGTCGGCGGACGGATGGTCTATCACAGGGACGAGGGGATCGTGAGGCAGGAAGGGAGAAGGGTGGAAGGATGAAGGATGAAGGATGAAGGAGAACGTGGCCTGTTTCTGCGGGGTCCTGGAAGGAATGAGGTCCATCGTGTCTGTTAAGGATCACTTTTTCCTCCTCCCTGGTCTGCCTTTCCTTTTTCATTGACTAAGGATTCCCATGACCACACTGGCTGACGCAATGCACCCTGGCCGCCCTCGAGCGGTCCTTGCCCTGGCCGACGGGACCGTGTTTCGGGGGTGGGGCTTCGGAGCCCGGGGAACCGCCGTGGGCGAGGTCGTTTTCAATACCTGCATGACGGGTTACCAGGAAATCCTCACCGACCCGTCCTACCATCGTCAGATCGTGGTCATGACTCCTGTCCAGATCGGGAACACCGGCGTCAATTCCCGGGATGAGGAATCCTCCAGACCCTGGGTCTCCGGTTTTGTGGTCCGGGAGAGTTCCCGGATTTTCAGCAACTGGAGGGCCGGCGGGGGAATGGAAAGCTATCTGGAACGGCACGGCATTCCTGGCATTGAGGGGATCGACACCAGGGCCCTCACCAGAAGGATCCGCGACAAGGGGGCCCAGGGGGGGGCGATCGGGGTCGGGGACCCGGACGAGAAGGGGCTGGTTGAGGCCGCGCGGTCGTGGGGTTCTATGGTGGGTAAGGATCTTGTCCGCGAGGTCACGCCTGAAAAAGAGTACACATGGACCGAGGGGCCCTTTCACCCCCTAAGAGGGACAGGCCCTTCCGGTGGGAAATATCATGTCGTTGCCGTGGATTACAGGATCCAGAGGAACATCCTGCGTGAACTTTCCGGCGTGGGGTGCAGGGTGACGGTGGTCCCGGCCGCCACGGGCAGTGAAAGGATCCTGGGTCTAAAGCCGGACGGGGTGTTTCTTTCAAACGGGCCCGGGGACCCCGAGCCGTTGGGATACGCCGTCTCCACCATAAGGGATCTGTTTGGAAAGGTCCCGATCTTCGGGATCTGCCTTGGCCACCAGATCCTCGGTCTTGCCCTCGGGGGAAGGACCTGCAAGCTGGATTTCGGTCACCACGGGGGGAACCACCCCGTCAGAAACCTTTCCACCGGACGGATTGAGATCACCTCCCAGAATCACGGTTTCGTCGTGGATCCGGAATCTCTCCTCCGCGCGGGGCAGAGGGTGGAGGTGACCCACGTGAATTTAAACGACCAGACCGTGGAGGGGATCCGCCATCTTCAATTCCCGGCCTTCTCGGTGCAATATCACCCCGAGGCATCCCCCGGTCCCCACGACTCCGGCTACCTGTTCGAGGAGTTCACCCGCATGATGGACGAATTCAGTGGAAAATAGAGGGTCCGGAAGGGGATTGCGGAGGGGTTCGCCCTTTCCCCTTTCTTCTTTCCCCCTTGCCCTGTTTCTGGAGTCCCTCCTTGCCTAAGAGAAGCGATATCCGAAAGATCCTCATAATCGGGTCGGGTCCGATAATCATCGGCCAGGCCTGTGAGTTCGACTATTCAGGGACCCAGGCCTGCAAGGTTTTGCGGGAAGAAGGCTATGAGGTCGTTCTGGTAAACAGTAATCCGGCCACCATCATGACCGATCCGGAGGTGGCGAACCGGACCTATATCGAGCCCCTCCTGCCGGAATTCCTGGAAAGGATCATCGAGAAAGAGAGGCCGGATGCGGTCCTCCCCACCCTCGGGGGGCAGACCGCGCTGAACCTGGCGATGGCCCTTTACCAAAAGGGCGTATTTCAGAAGTACGGGGTCGAACTCATAGGGGCCGACCACGAGGCCATTGAAAAGGCCGAAGACCGGGAGCGATTCAAGGAGGCCATGACCAGGATCGGTCTGGATCTCCCCCGAAGCGGGCATGCCAGGTCCCTGACAGATGCCCTGCGGATACTGGAGGAAGTGGGCCTGCCGGCCATCATTCGGCCCTCTTTCACCCTTGGGGGCACCGGCGGCAACGTGGCCTTCAACATGGAGGAGCTGGAAAGGTATGTGAAATGGGGCCTCGACCTTTCTCCCACAGGGGAAATCCTGCTGGAGGAGAGCATCCTCGGCTGGAAGGAGTACGAACTGGAGGTGATGAGGGACCGGAAGGACAACGTGGTCATCGTCTGTCCCATTGAAAATTTCGACCCCATGGGGATCCACACGGGAGATTCCATCACGGTCGCCCCTGCAATGACTCTCACAGACCGGGAATACCAGGAGATGAGGGACGCGAGTCTTGCCATCATCAGGGAAATCGGGGTGGATACCGGGGGGTGCAACATCCAGTTCGGGGTGCATCCTGAGACCGGGCGAATGGTGGTGATCGAGATGAACCCCCGGGTTTCCCGTTCCAGCGCGCTGGCTTCCAAGGCCACGGGTTTTGCCATCGCCAAGATCGCCGCGAAGCTGGCGGTCGGCTATACCCTGGATGAGATCACCAATGACATCACCCTCAAGACCCCGGCCTGTTTCGAGCCGACCATCGATTATGTCGTGGTCAAATTCCCCAGATTCGCCTTTGAAAAATTCCCGATGGCCAACCAGCTTCTCACAACCCAGATGAAGTCGGTGGGGGAGGCCATGAGCATAGGGAGGACTTTCCGGGAGGCCCTGCAAAAGGCCATCTCCTCTCTGGAGATATCGGCCTGGGGCCTGGAGGGCAGGCCCAGCGCCTCGGATGAGGAAATCGCGGAAAAGCTCCGTTTTCCCAACTGGGAAAGGCTCTGGTTCCTGGCCGAGGCTTTCCGCAGGGGGATGAGCCTTTCCCGGATAGGGGAACTAACTAATTTCGATCCATGGTTTTTGGAACAGGTTTCGCGGCTGGTTGACGCGGAAAAATGGATGGAGGGCAGGCCCCTCCAAACCTTCCGTGCCGAGGATCTGAGAGCGGCGAAAAGGGAAGGGTTTTCGGACGGCCGCATCGCCGTCCTGACGGGAGCAGCGCCCGGAGAGGTAAGGGAAAAAAGGATCCGGGAGGGGGTCCGGGCCGTCTTCAAGAAGGTTGACACCTGCGGAGCGGAGTTCGTGGCGCACACGCCCTACTTTTACTCCACCTACGAGGAGGAGGACGAGGCCCCCCCGACCTCCCGGAGAAAAGTGGTCATCCTGGGCGGCGGGCCAAACCGGATAGGACAGGGAATCGAGTTCGATTACTGCTGCGTCCACGGGGTCCTTGCCCTCCGGGATGAAGGGTTCGAGACCATCATGATCAACTGCAACCCCGAGACGGTCAGCACCGATTACGATACCGCCGACCGGCTCTACTTTGAGCCCCTTACCACAGAACACGTCCTCAATGTTATCCATGCGGAGAATCCGGAGGGGGTCATCGTCCAGTTCGGAGGGCAGACCCCCCTGAAGCTCGCCCTGGAGCTGGAGAAAGCCGGTGTGCCGATCATTGGGACTTCACCCGAGAAGATCGATCTTGCCGAAGACCGGGAGCGGTTCGGGGCCCTCCTCGACCGCCTCGGGCTCAAGCAGCCTCCGAACGGCATGGCCTCCTCCATTGAGCAGGCGATGGCGGTGGCCGGGAGGATCGGGTACCCTGTGGTGGTCCGCCCTTCCTATGTCCTGGGGGGGAGGGCGATGGAGATCGTTCACGACGGGGAGGACCTGGAGCGCTACATGAAGGAGGCGGTCATCGCTTCCCCGGAGCACCCGATCCTCATCGACAGCTTCGTCCAGGAAGCCGTGGAAGTGGATGTGGACGCCATCGGCGACGGGAAGGCTGTCGTCGTGGGGGGCATCATGGAGCATATCGAGGAGGCGGGGGTCCACTCGGGGGACTCCGCCTGCAGCCTTCCCCCTGTGACCCTGAGCGCGGATCTGACGGCCGAGATCAGCCGGCAGACCGTGCTCCTCGGGAAAGCCCTCGAAGTCAAGGGTCTGATGAATGTCCAGTACGCCGTCCGCGAGGGGGAGATCTTCATCCTCGAGGTCAACCCGAGGGCTTCCCGGACCATCCCTTTTGTGAGCAAGGCTATCGGGGTGCCGCTGGCTGGCCTTGCGGCCAGGGTCATGGTGGGACGGTCCCTTTCGGAACTGGGTTTCACGGAGCCAGTAACACCCGAACACGTGTCGGTCAAGGAAGCGGTGTTTCCCTTCATCAAATTCCCGGGGGTGGATGCCCTTCTGGGGCCCGAGATGAGATCCACCGGGGAGGTCATGGGGATCGCGGACGGCTTCCCCCTCGCCTACGCCAAGGCGCAGCTGGCGGCCGGGATGAGGATCCCCGTCGAGGGGACGGCCCTTTTATCCGTTAAGGATGCCGACAAGAAAGCCGTGCTGCCCGTCGCGGAAAAACTTCACGGCATGGGGTTCGAGATCATCGCCACCGGGGGCACCCGGGATTTTCTGGAGGCAAGCGGCATTCCCGTTCGTTTTGTGAGGAAAGTCAGGGAGGGGCGTCCCCACGTTGTCGACGCCATCATCAACGGGGAGGTTGCCCTGGTCATCAATACCGTTTCCGGGAAGGGAGCCATCGCGGATTCCTATTCCATCAGGCGTTCCGCCGTGGATCACAACATAGCCTATTTCACCACCGTTCCGGGGGCCAGGGCCGCGGTAATGGGGATCGAGGCTCTCAGGAGAAAGAATTGGGACGTAAAACCCTTGCAGGATTTCCATATCTCGCGGTCGTGACGGCCCTGGTGATGGCCGCCGGCTGCCGCCAGAATGGATCGGCCATGCCGGATCCTGCCGCCTCATTTTCCCCCTCGGGGGAGGTCAGCTCAAGGGAGCTGGGAATCTATTCGGGGACCGTCAGGGTCGGGGACATGCAGGTCTCCCTGAAAAACGGGGCCTGGGACGGTCTGAGACCGGCCGTCGAAGCGTACCAAAGGGTGCTTCTCCGGGTTTCCTTCAAGGGGCAGGGATTTGCCATCGAGTCCGGGCAATCCGCCTGGGTGGGGGAGGGCCTTGACCTGCTGGGGAGCGCCGGCTGGATGGATTTCGGGGCCGGGCGCTGGGAATTCATTGCCCGGTCAACGGAAAAAGGACGATTTGAGACCGTTCAGCGAACGGCTTCCGGAAAACCCTCCCGGGATACCGTCACCCTGCCGGAGGGGACCCTCGCCTCGGACCTGCTTCCCTTTTTCCTCGCCCGTCAGCCTTCGGGAGGCGACCCGGGGGGTGAGATCGCCCTCTTCAACCTGAACCTCGGCCATGAGATTCCCTTGACGTGGTCCGACGGTGGCCAGACACCCTTCGGGCGGCTCTTTACGGTTTCCTACTGGGGGATGGAGGAAAGGATCTGGCTTGATGACAAGGGCCTCGTAGCGCGGGAGGAGATGCTTCTCGGGGTCCAGGCCCGGGAGCCCGGGGAAGGGGAGACAGAGGGAGATCTGCCTCTGGAATCCGTCCTTTCCATGGCATCCGTCCCGGCAAACGGCGTTCCCCCGGACCTCGCTTCCCTTAACGAGGCCGTTTTTGCCCTGGAAGGCACCTTCCGCAACCCTCCGGAGGGTCCCTGGCAGAAGGTTTCCATACGGGAGGATCGCACCCTTGTCACGGTTTCCAGGCCCCGGATCGAGTCCGTTTCCGACGACGATCCTGGCCCCATCGAAGGGATATCCGACAATTTTGCCCTTGATCTGGATTCGCCGGAGATCCTTGAACTCGCGGGGCGGATCACGGAGGGAAAAACCCGATCCTGGGATAAAGGCGCCGCGGTCTGTCAATGGGTCTATCAGAACCTTGGAAAAACCATGAGGGAATCCTTTTCCGCCCTTCAGGTTCTGGCATCGGGGGAAGGGGAGTGTCAGTCCCACAGCCTCCTCGCCGTATCCCTCTGCCGGGCTTCGGGGGTCCCCGCCCGCTTCGCCTATGGGGTTGTTTTTCTACCCGATCGGGGCGCTTTCTTTTTCCATACCTGGGTGGAAATACATGCCGGGGAGTGGATCCCGATGGATCCTGCGCTGGGGCATTTTCCCTCCGGGGCAGACCGCCTGACCCTTGCGGTGGGCGGCTACCGGGATCAGTTCCG
>JAFGWO010000193.1 GCA_016937135.1 Pseudomonadota bacterium | reverse complement strand
GGGCGACATCCCCCCTGCCGCTGTTTTCAGAAGGCCGTAGTGAAGGTCGATCTCCCCGCATCTTCCGTGGCGCAGCTCCCCGATCTCCCTTTCGCCCTCGATGAAGGCCCCTTCCGGGCAAACGAGGCTGCAGACCCCGCAGGCGTGGCAGAGTTCGTCAAAGAAAAGTACCTTGCCCTTGATCAGGGCCAGGGCGTTGTAGCGGCAGGCGGAGACGCATTTTCCGCATGCGGTGCACTTTTGAGGGTCGATCTGAAGGGGGGAGGCGACGGTCACCGGCTCGCTGGTCTCGTTTTCAGGTTTGAGGAAAAGGTGGCTGTTGGGCTCCTCCACATCGCAGTCAAGAAGGGTTACCCTCTCGCCCGTTTGCGCCGCAAGGGTTGCGAGGTTGGTGGCAATAAATGTCTTCCCGGTTCCCCCCTTGCCGCTGGATATGGCTATTTTCATGTTGTGTCCTTTTTCAGGGTTGGTCGCCGGCATGATCCGGCGGGTTATAGTCGCAGATAAGCTTTCCGTTAAGGTGGTCGATCTCATGCTGGAGAACGCGCGCCAGGAGCCCGACAGCCTCGAACCGGAACGGCTTTCCCCGAACGTCCCGGGCCTTGACCTCGACATGGGTATTGCGCCGGATTCGGGCGAAGGACCCCGGCAGGCTGAGGCACCCTTCCGGCATGATTTCGCCGCCTGCCTGAGTTACGATCTCCGGATTGACCAGTTTTAAAGGACCCTGGCCGGTATCGGCGACCACGATGCGCCTGGCGATGCCTATCTGGGGGGCCGCCAGCCCTATCCCTCTGTGAGCTTTCATGAACCCAAGCATGTTTTCCAGAAGGTCGCACAGCTCCCGGTCAAACAGGATAACGGGCGATGTCTCCAGACGCAGGACCGGGTCGGGGTAGATCCTCAAGTCGAGGTGTTCGGGGTACAGGTTTGCTTTTCCGGACGGCAGCCCTGCCTTTTCCTTCGAGCCCATCGTTATTTCCTTTTCTGTTCCCCGGGGGAAATACCTGGTTCAGGGCCCCGGTTCTCGCGCCCTTCGGCAAACAGAAGGGGAAAGACAATGTCGCTGGTACAGCACGGGATCCAGACCGCGAGGAACAGAAAGACCCCCGCCGAGATCACGACGGCCGGAGTCAGGCCTTCGCCTATGGCCATTGTCATGTGGAACATGGAGGCCCACGTGCTTAAAAAGACATGGCCGGCGTGGGGAAACCTGGTCCTGGGCCAGAACCAGGCAATGACAACCCCCAGCAGGGCCAGTGGGTTGACCAGCCACCATTTTTCAATAAAGCCGATGTGGATTCCCCTGTTGGGCAGCCGGAGCAGCCATTCCCCGATAAAGGGGATGATCGAGTCGCTCAGGGTCGCGATCCCGATGGATCCCAGAAAGCCGATGATCAGGGTTTTCAGGAACCTCGGCCTGGAGTGCAGACTGAACATGGCGGCGGTCACCAGGGCGCTTAAAAGAACGTGGATGGGATGGAACGCCCAGAAGAGGAAGCCGGAAACCTCCCGGGAAATGTCCAGGACCCCGATGGCCGCCATGATCAAAACTCCGGAGATGGTTCCGAGGATGGTAAAAGGGGCGTGCTGATGGAGCTGACGCCGAATTTCCCTGATCTTGTTTTCAGGATAGGTATCAGGATTCATAACATTGGCCGGGGTTCGCCCTTTAGCGCCGGGCGCGGATCGAAAGAGCGTCTTCCGGGCAGGCGGCAAGGCAGAGTGCGCAGCCGTTGCATCTCGAGGCGAGGATTTCGGCCTGCTCGTTTATAGTGATGGCCCGTGTGGGGCAGGGATCCACGCAGAGGCCGCAGCCTGTGCATTTCATAAGATCCACGACGGCGATGAGTTTTGGGGAAAAATTGGGGTCTGTCGACCCTGCAATCCTGTCATGGATCAGTTTCAGCTGTTCCTCCAGCGCCCTGGTCTGGGCTCTAAGCGATTCCAGATCCTCTTCCGGAGAAACGGGTGGATGGACGGGACTCCCGGCTTCGGGCATTCTTCCCATGCCCATTCCCATTCCCCGACCCATGCCCCGGCCTCCCCCCATGCCGCGGCCCGAGCCCATGCCTCCCATCCCTTGCCCCGAAACCGGCGAGGAGGCTCCCATTCCGAAATGACTTGGAACATTTGCCTCGGCGGTTGTGGAGAATTCTCCCCTTTTGAACCGGTCCACCACATCGCGGACCAACCCGGACATCCCTACGATCACCTCGACCCCGGCGGCGCGAAAGACCTGAAAGGCGTTCGGTCCGCAGTTTCCGGTCAGGATCGCCCGGACATCCTTTTCGGCCATGAGTTGGGCGGACTGGATCCCCGCTCCTCCCCCAAGGGCGGTATTGGGGTTTTCGATGGCCTCGAACCGCATGGATTCTGTGTCGATGATCACAAAATAGGGACAGCGCCCGAAACGGGCCTCCACGCGGTCATCCAGGGTAGGGCCCATTGAAGTTATGGCAATTTTCATGATGGGAAATTTCTCCTTTTCCAGGAAAGTGCGGGCATCCTCCCCGGCAGACAAACAAAAGGACCGGGGCTGCGGCGCCCCGGTCCCGAACCCGCGATTTATTATTTTTTGATGTCTTTGGCCTCAAGTTCCTCGAGGCGTTTGCGGATGCCGTCAAGGGCATCCTCCAGATATTCGGCCTGGCCTTTAAGCAGATCCGTTTCCTGCTCATGGCTTACAGCGGGCGCGAAAGGGGCGGCGTAGGGAGCCCCGTAGGGCGCTCCATAGCCCGGATATGCGTAGGCCGATCTTTGCCAACCGGTCAGCCCGGTCGCGTAAAACCAGTTCCGGTGGCCTCTGCGGCCTCCGCCTCCGCCGCGCCCATAACCCCAGTATCCTCTTCCCGGTACCGGATTCACGAATCCGGGGTTGGGATACCCCGCGCAGTAACCCGCTGCGCGTCCGGTCATTGGACCCATTCCCATCGGGCCCGTTCTATCTCCACCTGGCATGTTTTGCCTCCTTCTTCGTTAAAAGGTTCTATGCGCTTCTTGTCATGAGAGCGCCGCATTTCGGACAGGCCGTCTGATTGCAGGGCTGGCCGGCCGCATGGGGTGCGCGGGCTCCGCATTTGGGGCAAACACAATCCCCGCTGGGACCCGCGGCAAAAGGACCGCCCATCCTGCCGCCCCCTTGACCGCGACGGCCGGTTCCGCGTCCACCCCCTCCGGGGGGGCCCGTTCCATC
>JAFGWO010000192.1 GCA_016937135.1 Pseudomonadota bacterium | reverse complement strand
GGGCTGCTTTGGGCCGTTCTCCCGGACTCGAGATCTTTGGATGGGATTATCCGACTTTCGATGGGCCGGGGGTTCGGGATTACATCCACGTCAACGACCTCGCCCGGGCCCACCTGCTGGCGCTCCAGGGTCTGGAGGGAGGGATCCGGAGCCAGGTTTTAAACTGCGGATATGGCCATGGGTTTTCCGTGCGCCAGGTGGTAGACGCCGTCAGGAAGGTGACCGGAAGGGATTTCCCCGTAAAGGAAACGGGCAGGAGGGAAGGGGACCCTCCCCAGATCGTTGCCCAATGCCACCTGATCCGGGATCGCCTTTCCTGGCATCCGGAGCATGATGATCTGGAATACATCATCCGCACGGCCTGGGAATGGGAGAAGACGCTGGAAAAAAGGGAAAAGGGTGAAGGATGAAGGATGAAGGAAACCCGCCGTCGAAGTGCGCCATGCAGGATTTACGATTTATCATAAACCATAAACCCTAAACGAAGATGGCCTCGCAAAAAGTCCCCGATCGGACTTTTTGTGACCCTGTTTTCCCTTCCCCCTTTGACACCCGGTGGTCCCATCGGCTATTACATAAATGAAATAGGGGTTTTTTTGGCCTATTCTTCTGGAGGTGAAACCATTGCCCATTATCCTTGTCGCGGATTCCGAACGGGACATCCGGGATCGTCTGGGAGCGGCCTTCCGGAATTCCGGGCATGAGGTCGATCTTGCCGAGGATGGTACGAAAGCCGTCCGGATGATTCACGCCAGAAATTACGACCTTGTTATCTCTGACCTCGCCCTCCCCGGAAAAGATGGGCTGGAAGTGATCAAGGAGGGAAAAAAAGCCTGCCCCGACTGCGGCGCCATCGTCACCGGGCTGACAGGCACCACGGACGTCCCGGTTCAGGCCTTTGAACTCGGCGCTTCCGATTTCGTCCGAAAGCCATTTGCCATCGCCGAGATGGCTATGAGGGTGCAAAAAGCGCTGAAAATGAGGAGCCTGATGCGGGAGGTCCAATATCTTCGCCACACTCAGGATGTCATCTACAGGGTGCGGGATATTGTCGGGGAAAGCGAAGGGATCCAGCATGTCCTCAGACAGGTCAAATCCCTAACCGACCAGCCAGACCCCGTCCTAATCCGTGGGGAAACCGGGACCGGCCGGCAGCTGATAGCGGGAGCGATCCACTTTAACGGGCACCGTGCCGATTACGGGTTTGTGAGCCTCAGCGCGGCCATCCGGAATCCCGATCACTTGAAAAGCGATATCTTCGGGCACGTGAAAAACGCCTATCCGGAAGCGACCACGGCCCGGGTCGGCAGGATCGAACAGGCCGGTGGAGGCACGGTTTTCATCGAGGAGATCGCGGAAATGCCGTCGGACCTCCAGGCCAGGACCTTCGAATTCCTGAAGACGGGCTCCTTCAGACGTTTTGGAGGAACGAGGGAAATTTCGGTAGATGTGCGGGTCATAGCCTCGACCGGCCGGGATCTGAAAACCGAGGCGAATGAGGGACGGTTTCTGCCGGAACTGGCTGAGTTTCTGGAAAGGACCGTAGTAGCCGTGCCCCCGTTAAGGGATCGGAAAGAGGATATCCGTCCCCTGGCCCGTTATTTTCTGGATCGCCTGCGGGTTGAGCTCGACAGCGGAAGGGCGGCCGTCCTTTCGGAAAAAGCCATTGAAAAATTGATGGACTACAATTGGCCGGGGAATATCCGGGAATTGAAGAACGTCCTCGAGAGGGCTCTTTTCACGAGCGGCAAGGATGTCCTGGAGCCGTCGGATATCCAGCTTCCCGAAGGGGAGGCGGCTTCCATTGGGCGGATGGGAAGCGAGCGGAAGCTCAAGGACCTTGAGAAAGAGGCGGTGATTCAGGCCCTGGAAAAGAGCAATTATGTCCAGAAGGATGCCGCGAAGCTCCTGGGCATTTCCAAAAGGGTCATCCACTACAAGATCCAGCAGTTCGGGATCCGGCATCCGAAGTGGATAAGGAACAGGTAAAAGGCATGAAGAGGGAAGGGAGAACAGGGAAAAGAGGAGGGGAACGCACCCCTTTCTTCTGGTTTTTCCTGCCCTTTTCCCTGTCCAGTTTTCCCCAACCGGTGCGCAAAAAAGTCCCGGATCGGACTTTTTGCGACCCTGTCAACGTTAGACGTTTCCATTCAGGAGGTTCCCCATGCATATCTGTGTAATCGGGACCGGGTACATCGGCCTTGTCACGGGCACCTGCTTTGCCGAATTCGGGGTGGAGGTCACGTGCGTCGACGTGGACGAGAAGAAGATCGCCATGCTCCGGGAGGGGAGGATTCCCATTTATGAACCCGGTCTGGAGGATATGGTTCAGAGGAACATGAAGGCCGGGCGCCTTCACTTCACCACCGGTCTGAAGGAGGCAGTGGAGCGGTCTCTGGTGGTGTTCATCGGTGTCGGGACCCCTTCCAGGGCCGACGGCACCCACAACATGTCCTATGTGGAGGCGGCAGCCCGGGGGATCGGGCAGGCGATCAACGGCTACAAGGTCGTGGTGATGAAGAGCACGGTTCCGGTGGGGACCGGGGAATGGCTCAGGAAGATCCTGTCCCAGTACGTTTCCGGGGACATGTTCGACATCGCCTCCAATCCGGAGTTCCTCCGGGAGGGACAGGCTATCGGGGATTCCATGCGGCCCGACCGCGTGGTCATCGGGACCGACTCGGAGCAGGCGAGGGCGATCCTGCGGGATCTTTACCGGCCCCTGTATCTCATTGAGACCCCCATGGTCTTCACCAACGTGGCCACGGCGGAGCTGGTCAAATACGCGTCCAACGCGTTCCTCTCCACCAAGATCAGTTTTATCAACGAGATGGCCAACATCTGCGAGAAGATCGGGGGAGACGTGCACGTGGTGGCCAAGGCCATGGGCCTGGATGGCCGGATCGGGGCGAAGTTCCTCCGGGCGGGAGTTGGCTATGGCGGGTCCTGCTTTCCGAAGGACAACAGCGCCCTCGTCCATATGGCGAGGGAACTGGGGGCCCCGGCCCTGATCGTCGAAGCGACCGTCGAGGTCAACAATCGGCAGATCCAGAGGGGGTTTGAAAAGATCAAAAAGGCTCTGGGGGGGAGTGTGGAGGGCAAGGTGGTCGGTCTGCTCGGCCTGGCCTTCAAGCCCGAGACCGACGATTTCCGCGCGGCGCCTTCCGAGGTCATTGTAAACAGCATCCGCCGGGAGGGGGGCACGGTCCAGGCCTTTGACCCGGAGGGGATGGTCCAGGCCCGGGCGATCCTGGGGGAGGAGGGGATCACCTACTGCAAGGACCCCTACGAGGCGATCCGGGGGGCCGACGTCATGGCGGTGGTGACGGAGTGGAACCAGTTCCGGCTTCTGGACCTCGAGAGGGCCCACGGCCTCCTGAACAATCCGGTGATCGTGGACCTCAGGAATGTCTACGAACCCGGCGCCGTCAGGGCCCTGGGCTTTGCCTACGACTGCGTGGGAAGGAAGATCTGAAAAAAGGTCCAGAGTCCAGAGTTTAGAGTCCAGAGAAAAAGGGAGTTTTCGATGAAAGAAACAAAAAATACTTTTCTGGCCCTGAAAGGGTGTCCGCGTGGAACGTTCCGCTTCGACCTGGCTCATGGACCCGAGTCTGTCGAGGGGGACGTTGG
>JAFGWO010000191.1 GCA_016937135.1 Pseudomonadota bacterium | reverse complement strand
GTCGGTGTAAATGTCGATCCCGGATTCGGTGAAGGACGGCTCCGCGGCCGGCAAAGACCCTGTTTTCCGGTAGGCCTCGAGGAGCTCCCGGGTCCGGACCTTGGCCGATTCCACGTTGGGCTGGTCGAAGGGGTTTATCCCCATGAGATGACCCGCCACAGCGGTGGCCCACTCCCAGCGGAAAAACTCGGCCCCGATATCATACAGATCGTCCAGCCTGATCCTGATGACGGGACGCCCGGCCTCCTCCAGGGCATGGACCTTTTCCCTGAAGGGATCTTCCCCGTCCATGGTCAGGTATGCGAAGACCCTGTCTTTCCCGTAAACGGCAGGCGGTCCGGGGTCTTCCCCCTCCACCGGCAGGATCCCCTTGCCCTCCTTGCCAGTGCTCTCTGCCAGGAGCTGCTCGAGCCACGGGCCCAGGGGGGCGGCCCCGGGAGAGGCGAGGAGGGTCAGCTTGTTCACCCCGAGGTTGTGCAGGGTCCCCAGGATGCACCCCAGGACGGTTCCGGTGTTGGGGCCGTCCAGGGCTCCCAGGGGCGCCCGGCAGTCCTCCGCCGCGCCGCGGGCCCGTTCAAGGAGAAGGTCGAGGTCGAGTCCAAGGAGTCCGGCGGGAACCAGCCCGAAGAAGGAAAGGGCGCTGTAGCGGCCGCCAATGTCGGGATCGTTTAAAAAGATCTCCCGGAAGCGGAGGTCCCGGGCCAGGGATTCCAGGGCGCTCCCCGGGTCCGTGATGGCGGCGAAATGGCGGCCGGTCCTTCCGTGGTCTACCCTTGCGGCCGTCAGGGTATAGAAATATCTCAAGAAGGAGAGGGTCTCCGAGGTGGTCCCCGACTTGGTGGAGACGATAAAGAGGGTCCGGGCGGGGTCGTGGCAGTCGGCCTGGCCCATGACGGCGGCAGGGTCGGTGCTGTCTAGGACCTTGAGATGAAGGCCGCCCTCCCTCCTCGGGAAGGCTTGGGCGAAGAGGTCCGGGGCGAGGCTCGAACCGCCCATTCCCATGAGAAGGACATCTGTAAACCCTTCCTCCTTGACCTTCCCGAGGAGGGCGCGGATCCGGGCGGTCTCGCCGGCCATGTTCCAGGGGCTGTCCAGCCAGCCCAGCCGGTTCACGATCTCCTCCGGGTTGTCCTTCCACAGGGTGTGGTCGCGCCCCCAGAGGCGATGGATGACATTGTCCTCCCTCATTCTTCGGAGGGATTGCCCGATCTCGTCAAGGTATTGCTCTCCCGTGAATGCAACCAAGTTTTTTACCCTCCTTCAGGGTGGGCTTTCCGGGCCATGGCCCCGGAAGGCGCGCGGCGCTAAAGCGGCCTTGGTGAAAATTGCTTCAGCCTTCATCATACCCTATTTTTTCTTCTGATCGGGAGCCTGGTCGGGCCGAAATATAGTGTTGAGCTTTCACGGAAGGGCCGATAGGATGCCGGCATGACGTTAACAGCCAGGAGGTGAAAGCAAAGAAAAAGCATTTTCGAGCTTTTCGCAAAATCTACCTTAGACCCCATCCGGAATCACATTCCCAAGGTCATGCATCGCATCGGCCTGATCCCGGACCTGCTAAGGTTGAAACGGCCAAAGGAGATGGCAGCCCTGATGCTGCCGGTCATGTGCGACACCGCCAACCCCCGACTCATCACCCTGCGGGCTTGGGTCCGGATAGCGATCCCTTTGTTTTTCATCCTAAAAACGGTTTCGCTTTAGATCTTAACCTTTTCCTGACATGTTCCTGACGTTAAACTTGCAATATCCTGAAAATTGTGGGTTGGACAAGGGAGGGACCGGAATGGCGAAGGAAAAGATTCTCGTGGTTGAGGACGACGAGGATATCCTCGAACTCATCGACTACAATCTGAGCAGGGAAAACTATCGGGTTTTCAAGTCTGTTTCAGGTGAGGAGGCGCTTCGCCTCGCCAACAGGGAACAGCCTGCCCTGGTGGTTCTTGATCTCATGTTGCCCGGAATGGACGGTCTCGAGGTCTGCCGCCGTTTCAAGGGCAACCCGAAAACTGCCAATATTCCTATTGTCATGGTGACGGCAAAGGGAGAGGAATCCGATGTGGTATCGGGGCTGGAACTCGGGGCCGATGATTACGTTGTCAAACCTTTCAGTCCCAAGGTTCTTCTGGCCAGAATCAGGAATGTCCTCCGCCGGTTAAAGGCGGAGGACCGTGAGCAGCCGGACAAGGTGTATGAAGGACACGGGGTTTCCATTCATCCTGGAAGGCGTGAGGTCAGAGCCGGTACGGATGATATCGATCTAACCTTCACGGAATTCAACATCCTCCAATTTCTTGTCCGTAGACCGGGGTGGGTTTTTACCCGTTCCCAGATCGTCGATGCCGTCCGCGGGAATGATTACCATGTAACCGAAAGGTCCGTGGATGTGCATGTCCTGGGGCTGAGGAAGAAACTCGGAAAGTTCGGGAATGTGATCGAAACGGTCAGGGGAGTGGGGTACAGGTTCAAGGAGTGAGAAGAGCCGGCAGGGAATGGAAATATTCCGGAACTTTCTTTCACCTGTTGAAAGGCCCTTGAGCTATTTCATGATTCATTTTCAATTCTGACCTTCGGAGGACCCCTATTGTCAGCCAGACGACTTCTATGGAAAGTCCTTCCAGCCTACATCCTGGTAATCTCCTTTGCCCTTGCCGGGTTTGCCTGGTTTGGAGCCGCGCACATCTCACGATACTTTTATGAAGAAACAAAAAAAGATCTTGAGGCGGTCGCCTGGATGGCCGCCTCCCGGATTGGGATCAACGGACCTGAATGGCAGACAGATGAAGCTTCTCTTCTTACCCTGAATCACTGGTGCCGGAGTTTCAGCACCCGTACGGGACTGCATCTGAGGGTGGTCCTCCCCGAAGGAAAGCTGGTTTGAGATTCCTACGAAGAACCAGCATCACTGCAGGGGC
>JAFGWO010000190.1 GCA_016937135.1 Pseudomonadota bacterium | reverse complement strand
TCGCCGGGATCAAGGCGTTCACCGCCGCGGTCCTGGGCGGGATCGGTTCCGTCCCCGGGGCCGTTCTGGGTTCGCTGGTCCTCGGGTGGACGGAGAGTTTCGCCACCGGCTATGTTTCGAGCGATTACGAGGATGTTTTCGCGTTCCTTCTCCTTGTCCTGATCCTCATTTTCAGGCCGGAGGGGATCCTCGGAAAATCCAAAGTCAGCAAGGTCTAGGCAAGATCGAGGGAAGGGTAGGGCGTGGCTCGTTTCAGTCGTGAAAAGATACTTTCTGATTTCAGGCAGTCCATCCTGGTATCAGTGTGGTTCATGCTTCTGACCTTCCCCATCATGGTCATCAGGGTGAACACCGTCCAGAAGACGGTCCAGTGGAAATGGGAGCGCATGCTGATGCTGGGAGTCGGGGTGTTTTTCCTTTCCTACATCTGGCGCTACCTGATGGAGCGGAAGGAAAACCGGCCCAAGGATGAGGATAAGATCCCCTGGAATCAGAGGCTTCTTTCCGAAAAAAAATATTTTTACCCCTTTATCTCCGTCGTATTCG
Organism: Pseudomonadota bacterium; assembly: GCA_016937135.1. Taxonomy (GTDB): domain Bacteria; phylum BMS3Abin14; class BMS3Abin14; order BMS3Abin14; family BMS3Abin14; genus JAFGWO01. Next base: position 10,942 of record JAFGWO010000190.1, on the reverse strand, counting down.
CTTTTTCGGTCTTCCTTCCCTTTTTCGTTTCCGAATACAGGGTCAACGTCCTGATCACGGCCATGATCTACGTCGTTCTGGGCCTTGGATTGAATATCGTGGTCGGACTGGCCGGCCTTCTGGACCTGGGTTATGTGGCCTTTTACGCGGTGGGCGCCTACAGCTACGCCCTCTTAAACCTCCACTACGGAATAAACTTCTGGCTCGCCCTTCCCATCGGCGCCCTGTTGGGGGCCCTGTTCGGGATCATCCTCGGCATCCCGGTCCTTCGTTTAAGGGGCGACTATCTTGCTATCGTGACCCTTGGATTCGGGGAGATCATCAGGCTCATCCTCGAGAACTGGGGGAAGTTTTCCAAGGGGCCCAGCGGGATCGCCAACATCCCGAAACCGGGGATCATCGGGCTTGAGATGAACCGCAGCCAGAGCATCCTGTTTATCTATTACCTGATGATCGCCCTGGTAATCTTCACCATCTTCGTCGTGGAAAGGCTCCAGAATTCGAGACTGGGACGCTCCTGGGTCGCCTTGAGGGAGGACGAGATCGCCTGTCAGGTCATGGGGATCGACCGGATGAGGACCAAGCTGGCCGCCTTCGCCCTGGGGGCAACGTGGGCCGGGATGATGGGCGTCGTTTTTGCCGCCAAGACCTCTTTCATAAACCCGGCGAGCTTCACCTTCATGGAATCCGCGATGATCCTGTCCATCGTCGTTCTGGGGGGCATGGGATCCATCCTGGGGGTTATCCTCGGGGCCCTGGTGCTCATCCTCCTCCCCGAGGAACTCCGCGCCTTTTCCCAGTACCGGATGCTTATTTTCGGGCTCTCCATGGTGCTGATGATGGTCTTCAGACCCCAGGGGATCATTTCCAATGTGCGGCGCAGCTACGAGTACCACGAGCCGGCCGCGGCCGAGGGCGACTGATGGCAGGGGAAGAGTCCATGGCTGAAAAGGTCCTGGACATCCGGTCCATGACCATGACCTTCGGGGGACTTAAAGCCCTCCAGGAGGTGGATCTTTCCGTGCGGCAGGGCGAGATCGTCGGGCTCATCGGTCCCAACGGGGCCGGCAAGACGACATTCTTTAACTGCCTGACCGGGGTTTATCCCCCCGATTCCGGCGACATCCTGCTGATCCCCCCCGATAAAAAGGCAATCCGTTTAAACGGTTTGAAACCCAACAAGATCACCGAAAAGGGGATGGCCCGAACCTTTCAGAATATCCGGCTTTTCCAGAACATGACTGCCCTGGAAAACATCATGGTGGGACGGCATTGCCGCACGCGGGCCGGCGTCCTCGGGGCAATCCTCAAGGGGCCGCACACCAGATCCGAGGAAAAAGAGATCGTCTCGATCAGTTACACACTTCTCCATAATGTCGGCCTGGGCCAGTTCGTGAACGAACAGGCCAAAAACCTTCCCTACGGTGCCCAGAGGCGCCTGGAGATTGCCCGGGCCCTCGCCACCGACCCGTTCCTGCTGCTCCTGGACGAACCCGCCGCCGGGATGAACCCCCAGGAGACGGAGCGGCTCATGGACCTCATCCAGACCATCCGCAAAAGCGGGGTGTCGATCCTCATCATCGAGCACGACATGAGACTGATCATGCGCATCTCCGATCGCATCGTGGTCCTCGACCATGGGGTCAAGATCGCCGAAGGGATCCCGGAAGAGATCCGGAAAAATGAGATGGTCATCAACGCCTACCTCGGCACGGATGAGGGAGCCGCCTAGGAGAGGAGGAAGGTCCGGCCAGGGCAGGTTCCCCGTTTTTTTTCCTGATTCCGTCGACGTGTATCCCGGGGCGCAATTTTCCCCTTTTCCTGAACCCCGTTTCCCCCTATCGTCATCTTATGCCCTTCAGGATTTTTTCCGATTTTAAACCACGCGGCGATCAGCCGGAGGCCATCGAATCCCTCCAGGCCAACATCATGCAGGGCCGGCACGAGCAGGTCCTCCTGGGGGTCACGGGTTCGGGAAAGACCTTCACCCTGGCCAACGTCATCGAGCATCTTCAAAGGCCCACCCTCATCATCGCCCACAACAAAACCCTTGCCGCCCAGTTGTTCCATGAATTCAAGGCCTTCTTCCCGGAGAACGCGGTTGAATATTTCGTTTCCTATTACGACTATTACCAGCCCGAAGCCTACATCCCCCAGACCGACACTTACATTGAAAAGGACAGTTCCATAAATGAAGTGATCGACAGACTCCGGCATTCCGCCACGAGGTCCCTTTTGACCAGACGGGACACCGTGGTTGTCGCCTCGGTTTCCTGCATCTTCGGATTGGGGTCCCCCGAAATCTACAAGGATATGCTGGTCCATTTTCACCGGGGGCAGCGGATCGGGAGGAAAGACATCCTTTCCAGACTGGTGGAGATGCGCTACGAGCGCAATGACATCGATTTTTCAAGGGGGACTTTCAGGGTAAGAGGGGAGGTGGTGGATCTCTTTCCGGCCTACGATGAAAAGGCCCTTCGCTTCGAGCTATTCGATGAGGAAATTGAAAGGATCTCGGTCCTGGATCCCCTTACCATGAAATCTGCCGGCGACCTTGATGAGGTCTCGGTTTTTCCGGCCAGCCATTACGTCATACCCGGGGATTTGATGGACCGGGCGATTATGAGCATCGAAGAGGAAATGGCGGAAAGGGTGGAATTTTTCCGGAAATCCGGGAGGCTCATCGAGGCCCAGAGGATCGCCGAGAGGACCGCATTTGATGTCGAGATGATGAGGAGCATCGGGTACTGCAAGGGGATCGAGAACTATTCAAGGCATCTTACGGGCAGGGAGCCCGGGGAGGCGCCTCCGACCCTTCTGGATTACCTGCCCGACGACGCGCTCCTCGTTCTTGACGAAAGCCATCAGACCATCCCGCAGATCCGTGCGATGTACAACGGGGACCGAAGCCGGAAAATGAGCCTCGTGGAATACGGCTTCCGCCTCCCGTCAGCCTTCGACAACAGACCCCTGACTTTCCCGGAATTCGAAAAGATCCCCCGCCAGAGAATATATGTCTCCGCAACCCCCGGGCCCTATGAACTTACCCGGACGGGAGGGGAGGTGGTGGAACAGGTGATCCGCCCCACGGGCCTCATCGATCCGGAGGTCATCATCCGCCCCGCGAAAAATCAGGTGGATGACCTCCTCGCCGAGATCAGGAGCACGGTTGCCTCCGGAAACCGCGTCATGGTGACCACCCTCACAAAAAGGATGGCGGAGGATCTGACCTCGTACCTGGAGGAACTGGGCATCAGGGTCCGCTATCTCCACTCCGATATCGAAACCCTGGAGAGGGTCCAGATCGTCCGCGATCTCCGGCTGGGCGTCTTCGATGTCCTGGTGGGAATCAACCTCCTCCGGGAAGGCCTTGACATCCCCGAGGTCGCTCTGGTGGCCGTCATGGACGCGGACCGGGAGGGGTTTCTCCGCTCGGAGACCTCCCTGATCCAGACCATGGGAAGGGCGGCGAGAAATATCGATGGAAAAGCCCTCCTTTTTGCCGACGTCATGACGAATTCCATTTCCAGGGCCGTTGCGGAAACGACCAGGCGGCGGAAGATCCAGTCGGCCTACAACCTTGAGCACGGCCTGACCCCGGAGAGCGTCAAGAGCAACATCCACGATGTCCTCAGTTCCCTTGAGGAGGGTGATTACGTGGACCTCGTCGAGGAGATCCAGACGCCCGTCGGGGACCTCGAAGCCATGGTGAAGCAGCTTGAGAAGGAGATGATGGCGGCGGCGGCCGACCTGGAGTTTGAACGGGCTGCGGATCTGAGAGACCGGATACGGGAGCTCAATGAACGCCGCATGATGCTGGGTACCCTTGACGGGAAATATTCCAGGCCGGCCCCTCTTGCGCGGAAAAAGGGGGAAAAAGACGGAGGCCGGGGTAAAGGACAGCGGGGAAGGGGGCCGGGAAGAAAATGAAACCCTGGATCCTTGACCAGTTAAAACATATCTCCTCGTCCCCCGGGGTTTACATCTTCAGGGACAGCGAGGGCGGCGTCCTTTACGTAGGCAAGGCCAGGGACCTTAAGAAAAGGGTCCGCCAGTATTTCACGGGAAGACGGCAGGGAAGGGCACGGCTTTTCGTATCCCTCATCGACTCGGTGGAAACCATCGTCGCCAAAACGGAAAAGGAGGCCCTGCTCCTCGAAAACACCCTCATCAAGAGGCACCGTCCGCCGTATAACGTCAACCTCAAGGATGACAAGGGCTATCCCCTTTTCAGGGTGACCGTGGAGGAGGAATTCCCCCGGCTGGAGATCACGAGGAAGATGGAGCATGACAAAAGCCTTTATTTCGGCCCGTTTTCAGACGCCGGTGCGGCCCGGCGGACCCTGGCCTGGCTCGAGAGGGCTTTTCCCCTCAGGCACTGCCGGAAGCCGAAGCCCGGAGGGCGGGGAAAACCCGGGCGGCCGTGCATGGATTATCAGATCGGCCGCTGCCCCGGACCCTGCTCAGGCGAAGTGAGCCCTGAATTCTATCGAAAAACGGTCAACGAACTCATTGCCTTTCTGCGCGGGGGGGGACGGAAGGTCATCCGGGAGCTGACGGGAAGGATGGGATCCGCTTCCCGGGAGCTGCGGTTCGAGGAAGCGGCGGCCCTGCGCGACAGGATCAGGGCCGTGGAGGCCGTCCTCGAAAAACAGGACGTGGTCGCTGATCGGGAGGATGATCTGGACGTCGTCGGTTTTTCAATGTCGGAAGGGACAGGGGTCCTCGTCTGTCTCTTTGTGCGCTCAGGGATGCTGGTGGGCCGTTCGGACATGATCCTGCGGGACGATCCTGATCCCTTCCAGGCCCTGGATGCTTTTCTCCTGACACACTACAGAAAAGGGGTCAACGTCCCGCCCAGAATCCTGGTTCCCATGGGGATCGATTTTGAAAAGGCCCATGAGGAGGTCCTTTCCGGTCTGGCCGGGCGTTCCGTTCGGATTCAGAAACCCGTCCGCGGACGGGGGCTGAGGCTCCTCAGTCTGGCACGGGACAATGCGGACCAGGCCCTCCGGGAGACCATGGGGAGGGATCGCGAGGCGTGGGCCGTTTCCGGAGAGCTCGGGAAATTACTGGGGCTGGAGACTCCCGTCCACAGGGTCGAATGCGTCGATATCAGCCACACCTCGGGAAGGGAGACATACGGAAGTCTGGTCGTGTGGGAAAGGGGAAGGCTCAGGAAAGAGGAATATCGGCTTTTCAGCATCAGGGAGGGAAAAGAGGGCGATGATTACGCTGCCCTTGCGGAGGTCGTGGAAAGGCGGTTTGCCGGCTCCACCGCCGGTCAGATGCCCCTCCCGGATCTTCTGCTCATTGATGGAGGGAAGGGACAGTTGGGACGAGTCGCCGAAACGGCGCGCCGCCGCCAGATACCCCTGCCGCCCATGGCCGGCATCGCCAAGGGTCGCGGGGCAAAAAGAAAGGAAGGGGGAGGAAATTATGACGAGATCTATTTGCCCGGCCGGTCCAACCCTGTTGCCATGGCGCGGCACTCGGGCCCCTTCCATCTGCTCCAGATGATCCGTGACGAGGCCCACAGGTTCGCCCTCTCCTCCCACAGGAACCGGAGGGGGCAAGAAGACCTGATGAGCTCCCTTGACGGCATCCCCGGGATCGGGCCCCTGAGACGAAAAGCCCTTCTCGAACGATTCCGGTCTCTCCAGGAGATCCGGGCAGCCGGACTGGAGGAGATCGCCTCGGTGACAGGCTTTAACCGGGCCGTCGCCAAAAAGGTCAAGGAGGTCCTTTCGTGAACCCCGTGCCCGTCGTAGCCTTTGTCTCCCGGAAATCGGGAACAGGGAAAACCACCCTTTTAACGGGCGTTTTAAAATGCCTTAAAGAGCGGGGGTATCGGATCGGAACGGTGAAGCATTCCTTCCATCCCATCCAGGTGGACCATGAGGGGAAGGATTCTTTCCGTCATTTCCAGGCGGGCGCGGGGGTGACCGTCGTCAGCAGTCCCGGGATCCTGGTCACGATCAGAAAAGTCGGCGTCCCATCCATGGACGAGATCTGCGGGGAGGCTTCGAAGGATGTTGACATCGTCCTTGTGGAGGGGTTCAAGGACCTTCCCCATCCGAAGATCGAGGTCTTTCGGTCCGGGTTCTCGGAGCATCCCCTTGCGCAGGAGGACGGGGACCGGGCAATAGGGGTTGCCGCCGTGGCCAGCGACGTCCCTCTGAACATCGACGTGCCGGTTCTCCCCCTGAACAACCCGGAGGCCGTCTGCGACTTCATTGAAACGCGGTTCCTGAAAAGAGAGAGAAGGAAGAAGGGGGAAAGAAAACCAGGTCCAACGTCTAACGTCCAACGTCCAACGAGTTAACGACTGAAAAGAGAGAACGACGGGACGATAAAGCGGGAATCCCGAGTTCATCGTTTATCGTATCTTCGTCTCCTTTGGACTCTGGCCTCTGGACTCTGGACTGTCTCCCCCTTCTACTTGTTACTTTCTACTTTCTACTTCTCGCCTTTACGCCCTTTCGCCCCCACCCGATCACGATTTTTTTCTTCCCTCTTGACAGGACCGGGAAAACTGACCAAAATGACACCCAGATTCCGGGATGGTTGGCCTTTTTTGAGGAGAAAAGAATAGAACCAGGGAACCAAAGGCATTTTTCTTATGAAAAGGATCGTCCTCCTCGCTATTCTGGCCCTTCTTCTGGCCGCCCCGGCTGCCGCGGACGTGTATCGCTATGTCGACAAGAGCGGCACTGTCCATTTTACAGACAGGCCGAAGCACCCCGGGTACGAACTCTTTTTGCGGGAAAAGAGATCCTACAGGACTCTTCCCGCCGGGGCAGTGAATTATCCCTACAGGGAGGTGGTCAACCGGGCCTGCATGATGCATGGGATGGATGAGGCCCTTGTGCGGGCCGTCATCGAGGTGGAGTCGGATTTCAACCAGTATGCCATCTCCACTGCAGGCGCCAGGGGGCTCATGCAGCTCATGCCGGAGACCATGTTTAACCTCGGGGTCCGGAATCCGTATGATCCGGACCAGAACGTTCAGGGCGGGACGATGTATCTTAAAAATCTGCTTTCCCGGTTTTCCGGGAATATGAAACTGGCCCTTGCGGCCTATAATGCGGGCCCGGGAGCCGTAGAGCGCTACGGGAACATCCCGCCGTATCCCCAGACCAGGGATTACGTTCAAAAAGTCATCCATCGCTACCAGAAATATTCCGGTCTGGTCAGGTAAGGAAATTGAATTTAAACACCCTCCCCAACTGGCTAACACTGATGAGGATCCTGGCCCTGCCGGCCCTGATCCTCCTGACCCTGTCCCCGGGAAGGGGGCTTGGTATCGCCGCGGCGCTCCTTTTTTCCGCTGCGGCCATCACCGATCTTCTGGACGGCTACATCGCCAGGAAAACAGGGCAGGTGAGTTCTTTTGGGAAGCTGGTTGACCCCATTGCCGACAAGATCCTGGTTTCCACCGCCTTTATCATGCTGGTTCACCTGCAGCGCGTCCCCGGCTGGATCGTGGCCCTCATTATCGCAAGAGAATTCGCGGTCTCCGGCCTTCGTGCCTATGCGGGAACGCAAAAGATCGTTATTGCCGCGGGCTTTTCGGGAAAAATCAAAACAACCCTGCAGATTCTGGCGGTTATCGCCTTCCTGGTCAACGAACCCCTTTGGGGGGTTCCTTTCAGGCCCCTGGGCTGGATCCTCCTCATCGCCGCTTTCATCGCTACCATGTGGTCCGGCTACCTCTATTTTGCTGATTACTTTTCCGGAGCCTCTTTAATTGTGGAAGAGGAAGGCCCTTGAAAAACCACCCTTGGGGGGTTCCCGGGGGCCGGATTGGTCTTTTCCCCTTCAATCCCCTTGAAACCACGAAGATATTTTGATATAAAATGGCACCTTTCGCGGGAATAGCTCAGTGGTAGAGCGCCACGTTGCCAACGTGGATGTCGCGGGTTCAAATCCCGTTTCCCGCTCCAGAAATAAAAAAGGGCTCCTCATGGAGCCTTTTTTATTACAGTTCAGAGTCCAGGGTTAAGAGTTCAGAGGAAAACCGGCTCGAAGGAAGCAGCATCGACGTCTCCGCTTTCGGGCCGTCGGCGCGTACGGATCGAGGACCTGGATTCCGGTTTCCTGGGCCGTTAGGAAAGCGAAAAGTCCCGCATTGGACTTTTAAGACCCTATTAATGCCAGGCGGAGGTCAATTGGATCTTTCCAGAAAAAAGGACATTCTTGTACGTTTTCCCATCTTTTCGGGACTGGAGCCGGACCACCTGGAAATCCTGACCTTAATCGCTGTCCCCAAAAAAATCGCTAAAAAATCAATTCTCTTCAGAGAAGGGGATGAGGCGACGGGTTTTTACCTCCTCGTGAAGGGAAAGGTCAAGCTCACCAAGGTGAGCCCCTCCGGAAAGGAACAGATCCTTCATTTTGTCGGTCCGGGGCAGTCTTTTGCCGAGGCCGCCCTGTACATGGAAAAGACGTACCCGGCCACCGCCGAGGCCATTGAAAACGCCAGCCTTCTTTTTATCCCGAAGGACGATCTGTTCAGGGTCATCAAGGACAACGAAAGACTCTCCATGAACCTGATCGCGCATCTTGCGGGTTTCCTTCAGGTCCTGACCAGAAAGGTGGAGGAACTCTCCCTCATGGATTCCACCTCCAGGGTCGCCCTTTATCTATGGGCGGGGATGGATCCGGTGACCGGGGTCATGCGTTTTCCCGCCGGGAAGGGACAGATTGCGGCCAGCCTGGGGATGGCGGTTGAAACTTTTTCCAGGAGCCTCGCGCGGATGAAGGAGGAACAGATCATCCGGGAGGCGGCCCCCGGCATCCTTCAGGTTCTCGACAGGGAGGCCCTGAAGAAGTTTTCGAGGGGAAAACCGGAACAGGGGAAAGGGGAGGGATAAGGACCGGAAGCTCCATGACGAAACCCTCCAAAGAGAAAAGCACGGCCACTCCCGAGGCTGTCCAGGCCGACTCGCTGAAGCTGACCCGGTTTATACATATCTACTGCGAGGCTCATCACAAGGACAGGCCTCGGAAGGTTTTCTCATTTGATTACAACAGACTGCCGGCTGTTATTCATAATGGACCTGAACTTTGCGAAGAATGCTCCAGACTTTTGCGCCATGCCATCGTCATGCGCGCTCTTTGTCCCCTTGATCCCAAGCCCAAATGCCGTAATTGTCCACAGCACTGCTATCGCCCCGAACACCGCGCGGCTATGGAAAGGGTAATGAAATATTCCGGTCCGAGGTATCTTTTCAGAAAACGGTGAAAACAGGGTCTTCGAATTTTTTATCCTTCCCCTTGCCGCCGCCTTTTCTTGACATGGATCGGTCCAAACCATTAATATCGATAAATTAGGCGCCATGGCCAAGTGGTAAGGCAGGGGCCTGCAAAGCCCTCATCCCCGGTTCAAATCCGGGTGGCGCCTCCATTCAAAAAAATAACCGGTTATAAACCGGTTATTTTTTTGGATGGACACGGCAAGGAAAGAGGGACCCCGGTCTCATTCATTCCCTGCACGGAAAGCGTTCCCGGTTCCAGGTAAAGGTATGGCCGGAAAAAAAGAAAGAAGGTTTCTTTCGGGCTATCGAGGAAATTCAATCACGGCGCCGAGGCCGCCATCGATAAAATCCTTTCCCCATGCCTCCCGAAACATGCGAATGGCGTTGTCCCCCGTGCAATGGCTCGGCGCGATTTTTTTCACTCCAAGGGCCTTGAGACGGGCGATCATCTCCCTGATCCGGGCCTCGCTGCTGCCTCCAAGGTGAAAACCGCCCGTCAGGAGGTAAACCGGTTTTTCGAGAAAGGTTGCGGCCTTCCGGGTCATATCGGCAACATCGGGGTGGGCACAGCCGGTCACAACGATCAGCCCTTCACGGGCATCCAGGATGAGGGCCTGTTCCTTGATTGCAGAACCCATTTCTCCTGTCGAATAGACGTCCTCCATGAGTTTTCGGGGACCGGAAACCGTTTCAACGGCTGCCCCGAGGTTCCGGACTTCCCTGATGAAATCCTGGGGGAAGGAAACTGGCACGTAAACGGTGATCCCTGATCTGAGGCTCAAAAGGGTCCTCAGCCCTCCCGTGTGGTCCCCGTGGATGTGGGAAAGGACGACCGCGTCGACAATTCCCGGGTCCAGCCCAAGGCGATGCATGTTCGACAGGAGAGTGTCCCCGTCGGCCCCGGTATCGAAAAGAATGGTTTTTTCAGGACCTTCGATGAGGCAGGAAAAACCCCACCCGGTTTCAAGATCGGACCTGAAGGGGACATTGTTGAAAAGGACTGTCAGGCGAAAAAGGTCTTTTCCTGCCTGAGTGACTTCCCTCCCGGCGGGAAAAGCGTTGGAGGAAAAAAGGATCGACCCCGAAAGAAGGGCAAGGACAAGGTCTATGCAAAAGTTCAAAACATACTCCCGGAACGGGTTGGCCTTCACAATTTCAAGGATAACACCGTCTTTTCCGGATTTCAGACGTCCTTTTTCCCCGGGCTTTGATCCCTTCGAGGGGGAAAAGCCCTGTCTTCCCAAAGTTTCACGAAATATTGACACAGTCCCCTTATGGCCGCAAAATGCACCTGAATTTAATGACTTTTCGGGGGAGTGGCGGAACTGGCAGACGCACGGGACTTAAAATCTGACAAACGAGGATTCAGGGACTAGCCGGAAACCCGCGCTAGTCCTTGTTTTTTAAGAGTTATTCACTTTTTTAATCACTTTGTTAATTTACCGTTTTTAGTCGTTTTTGTCCATGTTTTTGCATCCGTATGGACACCTGTGAAACGGGCCATCAGGGCCAGGGATGCCGAGGGGGAGAGGATCGCACGGGGCCGCAACGATGTTCGTGTCATCGTCATCGGCCGGATGTACGAGCGGAGGAAAAAGTAGGAAGCACGGACGGATTTAACTTCTCGCCAAATTGACGACAAGTTTAAAACCTCTGGGAGTGGAGGGTGCTAGTCCTTGCGT
>JAFGWO010000189.1 GCA_016937135.1 Pseudomonadota bacterium | reverse complement strand
TGGTCGATTCGGCCGGGATGGGGATGGGCCCGGAGATAATCGTGTCCGTTGCGGGCCCGTCATAGGACCCGATGGTCCCCGCATCGATGGCCACTATGGGGTTGTCCGGGTCGAAGTCGTTTCCGGCAACCGCCGGATCGACGGTCAGGGCGTACTCCTCCGCGCTGTTTCCGGCATTGGTCACGGAGAAATACAGCAGCTCGCCTGCGGCAGGGAGGGAGCCGGTCACGAAGGCAGGCCCCCCCATGGCGTTGGCCACGGACACGTCCACCAGTTCGGCCACGAGGGTCTGGGTGGTGGAGCTGTATACCGTGTAGCTTGAACCGCCCAGGTCAAAATCGGCCTGGGCCCGGTTTTCGATGACCGTTCCGGCCGCTGTCAGGGCCCATGCCGCAGGGACCCAGAACAGGACCGCGGCTGCCGTCAGACAGAAAAATCCAATTTTCTTCATTGCTTTACCTCCCATGGGCCCTTTTTGGCCGCCATTTCAGTGCTCTCCGTCTTCACCGTACCCTCACCGTCAGGGAGAGAGTGAAGCTCGACGAGAAATTAAACGATCCTTTAGGATTGATCCTGAGGCTGCGGACAGCGCCGTCGAACCCTTCCGCGTCCCCGGCGGGGACGTAGGTAAAGGCAGGTGCGGGGCCGTTTTCGCTGGAAAAAGCGATGTCATCCCCCATGTCGCCGAGCCCCCCGAAGGAACAGGTCAGGCCGCTTCCGCTTGAAGACCATCCGACGGGGGAGCCCGCCCCTGTCCCGACATACAATTCGGTCTGGAGGGGGATGTTTTCGGTTACAACCACGGAATCCATCCCGGCCGCCGCGTTTCCGACATTGGTGGCCAGGATGGAATAGGTCACGGAGGCCCCGGGGATGCCTTTGGCGTTGACGCTGTTAAAGCTCCTTGTGTCCGACACCCCCGAAACGGACTTGACGACGACGATGTCCGCTCCGACAACCTGGATCGTATCCGTCACCGTGTCTGTCACCACGGGGTTGAACTGTGAAACCGCGGCCGTGGTCACCGTAGCGGCGCCGGGAAGAAGGCTTCCGATTCCATAGACGATCAGGATGTCGGCCGATGCCCCGCTGGCCAGCCCCACGGTTGAGGTGACAGGGGTGTCGGAAGCGGTATAGGTCCCGTCACCGTCGTCCAGGAAAAAACTCACCGTCGGGGACCAGGGGCCGGATGAGGAAGAGACGAAAGAGAAGGAATCGTAACCGTTCCCGAGGTTCACGAGGGGATGCAGGCCCCACACGGTATCGCCCGGGTACCCCGACAAGGTGTAGGCGCCGGAAAAATCCAGATCCGCATACTGGATAGACCCCGCTCCCCCGCCGCATCCACCGAGATTGTCCTGGATCTGGGAGCCCAGGTTTGCCGCGTTCTTGTTGGCATTGGTGCTCGACACATGGAGGGAATGGCCCAGCGGCCCGGACAGGCCCAGCCTGGACCATTCGATGCCGAACTCCAGGCTCTTCCCGTCGGCGCTGCCCCAGGTCCCGCTGTAATCGGGGGTCTTGGGGATATTCTGAAGTTTTCCCGGCAGGGAATAGCCATCCCCATAGCCGGATGGATCCACCATGGGATCTCCGGTCACATTGTCGACTGCGTCGTAATCGCAGATGAATATATCGACGTTCCGGTTGCCCCCCTTCCACTCTGCCCAGATGACCGGTTCCCCATCTTCCATGAAGCCGTCGTTGTCCACGTCGGCGTAGTAAACGAAGTTCTGGATGTTGCTGTCGGTGGCCGAACGCTCGGTATAGAAATAGAAACGGGTATCGTCGTAGGTGAAGGAAAACTGGACGATGTCCTGCCCGTTGGACCCGACAGGGGCATCCAGGTCGATAAGGCCTCCCGAAGGCCCGTCACAGACGCAGTTATCCTCATCGGCAAAGACCCCGGCCCAGTCGGACATGTCTCCGTCCACGCTGATGGGTTCGTAAAGAAGAGGCCGGCCGTCGCCGCCCCCGCAGACGCAATCCGCGAAAGCGGAGAAAGAGAAGGGATTAAGCAGGAGAAAAAGGAGGAAAAATACGCGGAAAAGCCCGACCGATGCGACATCGGCGAGCCGATGGACAGGGCGGATGCCACTTTTGTCCCATGCTCTCAAGGTCTTCTCCCTGGACATTTTTTGCCGAGCTTCAATCTTTCCCTGCAAACCGTTAAAAAATAACGGAAAATTAATCAGCAGGAAAACTACACCCTGAAAGATCAAAGCTCGTGTTTCACCGCACCGCATAGCGATGCAATCCCTGTTCCAGAGAGAAAGCAGCGGCCTTGTCCGTAACCAGCTGAATTTTAAAGGGTTTTTAAAACTCTTAGGTCAGCCTGGAACGACGCAAAAGTGAAATTAATGCAAAATTTACTATATTTATCGCTAAATTTAACATAAATTCATTATTTCTCACCTGCATCGGGAAAAGAAACAACGCACAGGGCCTAATGCCCGGGGGAAAGTTCCTTTTCTTCCGCTTCGACGATCCGGACGAGACCCTTCACAACGGCAGGGTCGAACTGGGTTCCGGAGAACCGTTCCAGCTCGTCTATGGCATCATTTACCGAGAGGGCGGCCCGGTAGGGCCTGGAATGGATCATGGCGTCAAAGGCGTCGGCGACGGAGAGGATCCGCGTTTCGAGGGGTATTTCGTGGGCCTTGAGCCCGAAGGGATAGCCGGACCCGTCGCACCGCTCGTGGTGGGTCTGGATGCAGACCTTGACGGGCTCTAGAAAATCGATGGGGTCGAGGATCCTCTGACCTATGAGGGGGTGCTCCTTTATTTTCTCCCACTCAGGTTCGGTCAGGGGGCTGGGCTTGTCGGTGATGGTGCTCGAGATAACGATCTTTCCGATATCGTGGAGGACGCCCGCGTATCGGATGATCTCCTTCTGGCTTTCAGAAAGGCCGAGGTAATCGGCGATCTTCAGGCTGTAGTTGGTTACGTTCTCAGAGTGGTCCTTGGTCCATGTGTCCTTGGCCTCCACCGCGTTGACGAGGGCCTTGATGGTCTTGAAATAGCTCTCCCGGATGGCGGAATAAAGCCTGGCGTTCTCGATGGCGACGGCTGCGTGGCTTCCGAGGATAGCCAGCAGGTAAAGGTCCCGCTCGTTGAAAGAACCGCCTCCCTTCCGGTTGGTGACGTTCAGGACGCCTATGACCTCGCCTTTGATCTTGAGGGGCACGCACAGGAGCGAGTTGCTGCGGTAGAGGGTTCCGTGCGTATTCTCCTTCTTCATGCTGGCGACATCCCGGATAAGGATGGGCTTGCCCTCCCTGGCGACCCAGCCCGAAATCCCGTCCCCGGGAGCCACCCGGGTGAACTTGATCACATCCGGGCTCAACCCTTCAGCGTGCTTGATCCTCAGGAGACCGTCGCTTTCAAGGAGCATCACCGAGACGGTCTCGGCATGGAGAAGCCCGGCGGTTTCCATGATGATCTTGCGGATGAGCTTTTCGTCCTCAAGTTCAGAACCAATGACCTGGCCGATCTCATGGATGACGCTGAACCTCTTGACCATATCCTCCAGGGTCTGGTTTTTTACCGCGATCTCCCTCGCCAGATCCTTTATCTTCCGGTTGGCCTCCTCCTTCTCTTTCAGTCTTCGGGAGAGCTCGATGTTGCGCTCCTTCAGCTTCCCGGTGGCGACCTGGAGCTGGGCATAAAGCCCCTCGCGGAAGCTTTTCTCCTCCCTGGGCCGTTTCATCCCCGCCAGGGCCAGGGCGGTCTGCCTGCCCATGGAGACAAGGATATCGATATCGCGGTCCCCAAACATCTGGCCGTCCAGGCGGTTGGCCGCCACGATGGCCCCGATATTCCCGCCGTCCGTCTTCAGGGGAACCGAAAGAAGGGATTGGATCCCTCCCCCATCGGGGACTTCCGAGGCCGAAGGCAGGAGGGCGGCCCTTTCCTCAGGACCGCTGATCCTGACCATGGCGCCCCTTTCCAGACACAATGCCGCGGCACTTCGGAGCATCTCGTCCCGCCCCTTACCCCCATCCTTCCAGAGGGACATCTGGGGAGACCCTGCCTTGAAACCGAGTTCCCTCGAATCCATCAGGTCGCCGGATTGGTGGTCGGTAAGAAAAAGGCTGCAGAGTTCGCAGTCCAGGGCCCGCCGCACCACCTTCAGGGTCAGGTTGAGAATCCTCCGGACATCGAACACGGTGGACATGGCCTCGCCCACATGTTCCAGAGAGGCGACGGTCTTGTCCCGGTGCTCAAGGGCTTGTTTGAGATGATCGTTTTCCTTCCTGATGCGGTGGGTCTGGGCGGCCTGCCGGACGGAATGCATGATGACATCCGGATCGTCCTCGATGAAGAACATCCCGCTGGCCCCGTGTTTGAGGAAATTGGTCAGCAGGGAAAGGTTCTTCCTGGGGCCAAAAACGATGACGGGAGGCGGCAGGTGCCGTCCCCTGGCGATGTCGAATGACTTCCTGTTGTCGAGGGTTGGATTCGAAAGGTCCAGAAGGACAACGTCAGGAGAGGCTCCGTCAAGGACCTGCTCCAGTTCCCCGGCGCAGCTGACCACATCCGTTTCGAAAAAACGGTTCGGAAAAATCTTCCGGATCAGGGAATCCCCCTCTTCGGGGTTTCTCTTTAAAAGGAGCCTGATTCTGGTGTTTTCCCGATTTTTCATCAGGTGAGGGCCCGTGGAAAAAGGAGGGTCAGTTCTCGAATTTAAGCTCGAGAAACTGGTCCCTCTCCCTTTCCTCCTCCAGGATCCTTTCACGGATTTCGCTGATTGTGAGCCGTTCGTCCTTCAACTCGGTGATCCGGGCGAACCTGGACCGAACCTTTTCCGCGTCATACAAACCATAGCCTCCCTGGGTGCGCCCTTCCAAAGGAAACAACCCCTCGGAGGTATAAAAATTCACCTTGGAGGGCGAGATCCCCAACATCCGGCAGATGTCCTTGCGTTTGACAAGTGTCGACATGGCCGTTCCCCATCTATAAAGTGTAAAGTGATACTTCTCGCTTACACTTAAATTTAAAAATTTTTTGCCGATTTGTCAAGGAGTTTTAGCTGGCAGGTTAAGGTCCTTTCCGAGGGAGGAGGTGCCTGCTCCCCGGTTTTTCTACGGGAATCCCTTCACGGCAAAGGGGGCAATCCTCCGGAAGGAAGGAAGGGGCGTGTATCTGGAGAAGGGACGCGTGGGGAAGGTCGGTGGGGTTGACGGGCCGGTCGATATAGCGGTGGACGATAGAAGCGGTCCCCATCACATGGCCTCCAGCGGCCCAGGCAGCGTCCGCGGTCTCCCGAACGGAACCGCCCGTTGTCACAACATCTTCAACGGCAAGGACTTTTTCTCCGGGCTTGATGGCAAACCCCCGGCGAAAGAGCATTTTACCGTCGACCCTTTCACTGAAAATAGCCCTGGCCCCCAGCGATGCGGCGACTTCCTGACCGATCACAATCCCACCCACCGCGGGGGAGACCACCAGATCGATCCCCTCCTTTCCTGAAAGGCACAGGATCTCCCGGACCCGCCGGCCAAGGTCGGAGCCGAGATCCCTGGCGATCGCGGGGTATTGCAAAACCAGGGCGCACTGAAGATAGACCGGACTGTGGCGTCCTGAGGTCAGTCCGAAATGCCCTTCAAGGAGGGCGCCGTTTTCCCTGAAAAGGGTTAGATAATCACTTGCCATCCCGCGCTTCCACCAGTTCCTTGATCTTGGCCTGAAGGAGCTCATTCTCGTAGGGCTTGGTGAAGTAGGCATCCGCCCCCATGGCCATTCCCTTTTTCGCGTCCTCCTCGGAGTAATAAACGGCCGAGATCATCACCACGATGATATGACTCAGATTGGGGTCCTCCTTGATCTGACGGCACAATTCAAACCCGTTCATCCCCGGGATATTGACATCCAGCAGGACGATATCGGGGCTCTCGTGGTGGATCTTCTTGAGGGCGTCCATCCCTTCCTGGGCAGTGATGATGTCATACCCCTCCATCTCGAAAATCTGCTTCTGCATGGTCAGAATGACAATGTTGTCCTCAACGATGAGGATTTTCTTAGCCATGGTCGTCGCCTCCTCCTTTTATCCCCCTTCGGTGCCTTTTCAGGGATTTCCAGGCCGCCGGGTCCTGCCCTGTCGGCCCTTTTTTATTTCCATCAGGATATTCTGAACCGCCTCTATCCTGTCGGAAGCGCTGATGACGGGGCGGCCGACTACGAGATAATCCGCCCCGTTGGCGATGGCCCATTCCGGAGTGGCCACCCTCGCCTGATCGTCGGAAGAGGAACCACTGGGCCTGATCCCCGGGGTGACGAGGATGCATTCGTCATCCAGAGCCGCCCGAAGAAAGGAGGCCTCCCGGGGAGAGCAGACGATCCCGTCGGCCCCGGATTCCCTGGCCATCAGGGCCAGGTTCCCCACCTGCTCCTCAACACTTACCATCCAGCCGATTTTTCGAACATCCTCTTCCCCCAGGCTGGTCAATACCGTCACGGCAAGGATTCTGGCATTCCCCGCAGCCTCCCTGGCCGCCTGGATCATCTTCGGCCCCCCGGAGGCGTGCACCGTCACCCAGGACACCCCCAGGGAGGACGCCCCTCGTACCGCCCGGGCGACTGTGTTGGGAATGTCGTGGTACTTGAGATCCAGAAAAACATCCGCGCCGGCGGATCGGACCCCTTCGACGATGCCCGGCCCATGTAACGTGAAGAGCTGGGACCCGATCTTCAGGGCATCGACCAGCGCGCCGATCTCCCGGGCAATGAGGGTGGCCTCCCGCGCGTCGTCCACATCCAGGGCCACCATCAGACCTTGATCCAAAATTTCCGCCTTTAAAAGGGTTTTTCCCTGATTATCAGCATTATGTTTGAAAATCAACTCCGCCGGGGCAACCCCTGCGCCCTTGTCCAAAAAAACCTTTTTTATCCGTAACCGGCATCAAGGGACCCGACCACATCGCGCGCGCTCTCCCCGCTTTGAACGAGGAACTGCCGGATCTGGTCGATGATCCTGATGTGCACAAGGGGATCCGAGAAAAAGGCCGTCCCCACCTGGACAGCGCAGGCCCCGGCCATCATGAACTGGAGGGCATGCCGCCCTTCCGAAATTCCGCCGATCCCCACAAGGGGGATCCTTACAGCCTGCCGTACCTGATGGACCATCCGCAGGGCCACGGGGCGGATCGCCGGCCCCGACAACCCCCCTACAGTGTTTCCGAGGACCGGCTTTCTGGTTTTGAGGTTGATCTCCATCCCCGTGATGGCGTTGATAAGGGAAAGGGAGTCGGCTCCGGCCTCCTCCACGGCCCTTGCCACCCCGGCGATATCCCCGCAATTCGGGGAGAGCTTCACCATCATATGCATGTCCGTCGTCGTTCTGAGGACCCTCACCAGCTCCGCCGCGGGCCCGGGTTTCATTCCAAAAGCCTCCCCCCCCTCCCGCACATTGGGACAGGAGATGTTGATCTCAAGGGCAGCGATTCCCTCAACGCAGGACAATCGCTCGCAAACCAGGGCATATTCCTCCACGGACCCCCCCAGGACGTTCACGATCACCCTGGCTCCGACCGACCTCAAAAAAGGCATCTTCTCTGAGATGAAACGCTCCAGGCCGACATTTTGAAGGCCGATGGAATTGAGCATGCCGGAGGGGGTTTCCACCAGGCGGGGAGGGGGGTTCCCGGCCCGCGGTTCGGCAGATATCCCCTTGACCACAACGGCCCCGAGGCGGGATATGTCAAAATACCGGGAGGCCTCCTCGCCGTACCCGAAGGTCCCCGAAGCGGACATGACGGGATTGGCAAGCCTCAATCCCCTTCCCAGGTCAACGGTCAGGTCGATGTCTTCCACCCGAACCCCCTTTTTGGAACGAAAAAGACGCTCAGATCCCGACAAAAGATTCTTCCGTCAGTTTCCGGCCGTCAAACACGGGCCCCTCGGTGCAGACCCGCACGTAGGTTGCTTCCCCTTTCGCCTGTACGGGGATGGCGCACCCCATGCACACCCCGAATCCACAGGCCATGCGCGCCTCCATCGAGTACTGGGCGGCCAGCTCCATCCCGGATGTCATAATGAAGATATCCTTCATCATGGCGCTCGGACCGCAAGAGAAAAGACAGGTCCCGGAAACATCCCCCTGCTCCCGAAGCCAGTCGGTGACCCGCCCCTTCCTCCCCCGGCTCCCGTCCCGGGTGCAGAAACAGGTCTCCATCCCCGGCAGGAAACAGGTCTCGAGGGGATAGAAGCGGTCATGGCGCGGCTCGCTGTAAAGGAGGGTAAGCTCCCCGCACCGGCCCCGGGCAACCATCTCCCTGGCAAGG
>JAFGWO010000188.1 GCA_016937135.1 Pseudomonadota bacterium | reverse complement strand
GTGTTCAGGGTTCAGAGGGCAAAGCCTCGGACATTGGACCTTGACCGTTCTTTATTTCATCCCGTCCGGCAAAAAATGCTGATGAACCAGGGCTGCCCCGATGTAGACCACGAAGCTCAGAAGGATGATCAGGGGGAAGGGGACCCCTTTCCTGAACAGGACAAGCGCCGCGATGAAGAAAAACACCGTCGGGAAGATGGCAAAGAGCACCGAGCGGGTGAAGGAGTGGGCGAGGGAATAGTCGCCCGTCTCGGCATAAAGCCAGATAAGGGCAAGGAGGGTGGTCAGGGGCATGGCCGCGATGAGGCCGCCAAGTGACGGCAGCCTTTTCGCCAGTTCGCTCACCCCCGCGATGATGATCGCGGAAATAACCACCTTGACCGCGAAAAACCACGCCCCCGTCAAGGTTCCGCCTCCCTTTCCGGTTCCTCTTTTCTTTCCAGTTCCTCCATTTCCACTTTTCCCGAAAGGGCCCAGGCTATCCTCCGGAAGGCCCCCCTCATGATCCGGGCCTCCTGGGAGGTTCTCACCCCTTTCGCGAGGATTTCCCTCATGTGCAGGGTGACCTTTTCCCTCGGATTCCAGATAAAAAAGCCGCTCATGTCGAGGATCGCCATCAACTGGGCGAACATCTCCTCCCTTTCCTCCCGGGAAGGGTCGCCCGCGGGCCCGGCAGCAAGAGGCTCCATCGCCGCCATGCGGAGCTCGTAGGCCATGACCATCACGGCCTGGGCGAGGTTCAGGGAAGGGTAGCGTTCATCGGCGGGAATGGAAACGATCCCGTCGCACATGGCGATCTCCTCGCGGGTCAGCCCCGTGTCCTCCGGACCGAAAACAAACAGCGCCCGGCCCCCTCCGAGGTTGTCAAGGACGTGGGAAACCGCCTCCCTGGGAGTCATGATGCGGGCCCTTGAGCTTTTGACCCTGCGGGAGGTCCCCAGGACGATCTGTGCCCCGGCCAGGGCATCCTTGAGGGTATCAAAAAGAAGGGCGTCCTGCAGGGTATCGATGGCGCCGACGGCCAGCATCCTCGCCTCGGGAAGGACCTCGTCCTCGAGAGCGACCAGACGAAGCCCTCCCAGGCCCATGTTCCTGACGGCCCTTGCCGCAGCCCCAACGTTGCCGCCCATCCTCGGCCGGTTAAGGACGATCTCGATCCTCTCCAGGGGGGTCCCGGGATTTGTTTCCTCACTAATCATTGTTTGGGATTCCGGATTGGGCACAAAAAAAGGCTGCCTTTTAACCTGACACGGTCGGTGGCCGCTTGGTAAGGAGGGGAACCGCGCCAGGCTGGAACACCGGATTTTCCTTCTTTCGCCCGGCGTTACCCGGGTTTTCCAGATGTTCCGAAGGCAGCCTGATTAAAGTATACCTCACCTTTTTCGCCTCGCAACTTTTAATAGGGTCGCAAAAAGTCCAGTTCGGGACTTTTTGCTCCACGGAAAGCGAAAAATGTCATTTCCGCTTTCCTCACGGATCCATGACTTGCCAAATTCGGTCCTGGATCCGGGCGCCCCACCCGGGGCGCGTTAACAGGGTCGCGAAAAGTCCCATGCGGAACTTTCCGCTCCACGGGAAGGGAAAAGCGGGGTTTTCCCCTCTCTCACGGATCCAGGACATGCGGCAACGGTCCCGGATCCGGGCGGCCCCCATCCGGGCCGCGGCAACGGCTGTTTGCGAAGCCATCAACCTTTCGAAATTATCATTTTGGTCCGGACCCGGGAGGGGGTCCGGCAATCCTCTGCCAGAAGGGGGTCCGGGAGGGAAGATTGAAATGGAGGGTGATGACCTTCCCACAGGAAGGGTCTTTTCCCGTGCTTATGCCGAAGCCCTCTATGGATCGAAGGGCGAACCCCAGGGCGTCGAGGAGTTCCCGGGCCTCTACCCGCCTGAAGTTGCTGACAAAGGCGACGGCGTCAAGAACGGGACCCTCGACCCGGAACTGTTCTTCCAGCTTGCCCTTTCGAAACAGGTTATAGCTGTATTCTTCCCGTTTTTCATGGGAATTCCAGACCAGGACATCCTCGATGCCCTCATGGCCGGTGATGAATTTCATGATCAGGGACGTTCCTTCTTCCTTGCCCGACATCGTGAGGTGGCACCATCCATCCTCCAGTTCCCTGAGCTGAACGGTGACATACGGGGAAAAGGATGAGCCGTCAGAACCCTCGGAGGTTTCCCGCGCGAGGACCAGTTCGTTGGGACCCCCGGACAGTTCCTTTGCCAGGGATTCGATCTCCTTCCGTATGTAGAGGCCGGGGGCTATCATGGACAAACTCAACTTAACATACGTTACGGGTCGATGGAATGTGTTAGCATAAAAATAGAGGGGAGATATCGACAGGGAGGCTTCATGATCCTTGCGGGAGACATCGGGGCGACAAAAACCGGCCTGGGCCTTTTTTCCAGGGAAGGGGGTCCTGCGAGGCCCATCCTCCAGGCGACCTTTTCGAGCCGGGGATCTTCCTCTCTCGAGGAGATCGCGCTTCGGTTCCTCAAAGACGCCGGCGCGGTGACCATAAAAGCCGCCTCCTTCGGAATCGCCGGGCCTGTACGATCCGGCCGGGTGGATGCCACCAACCTCCCGTGGACCCTCGACGCGGGGAGCCTTGGGAATGCTTTAGGGGTGGCCAAAGTCCGGCTCATGAACGACACCCAGGCCTTGGCATTCGGTCTTTCCCTTCTCGGTTCAGGGGATCTCAAGACCCTGAACGCGGGGAGCCCTGAACCCCTCGGGGTCCGGGCGGTCCTGGCTTCCGGCACAGGTCTCGGGGAGGCTTTCCTGACGTGCGGGGAAGGCCGATTGACGGCTCATGCTACGGAAGGGGGGCACGCAGATTTTGCGGCGGCCGACGAGGAACAGATCGACCTGCTCCGTTTTCTGGCGGACCGGTTCGGCCACGTAAGCTGGGAACGGGCCTGTTCGGGCATCGGGATCGAAAACCTCGCGCAGTTTCTCTTTCAAACCGGGAAGTTCGACCGACCCGCCTGGTGGGAAAGGGCCGGAAAGAATGGGAGCATCACCCCCGAATTGATCAATGAGGCCATGGAAGATCCAGCGCCTTCTGCCTTGAGCCTGCGAGCCCTGGAATTGTTCTGTGCCATCCTCGGGGCCGAGGCGGGCAACATGGCCCTCAGCCTCATGGCGACAGGAGGGGTTTACCTTGGGGGGGGGCTCCCGCCCCGGATCCTGCCCTTCCTCGAAAAAGGGTTTTTCATGAAGGCTTTTCTGGCAAAGGGCCGCATGGCCGGAATCGCGAAAGAGATACCCGTCCACGTCGTCCTGAATCCGGAAACGGCGCTCCTCGGGGCAGCGGTGGAGGGTCTGTCGATGGTTGAGGCCGATTAAAACGGACAATCCGGTTGTCGTGAGATGCGGGAATTCGCCCTGTCGGGCGGGGGATTTGTAAAAATTTCAATTTAGGCTTGCCCATAAGCGCATTTGTAAATAGAAAGAAGGAAGCAGCCTGGATCTCTCCCGGAAAACCTGCGGGTAGATCCAGGTCCATTCCTCCTTGAAGGTCCTCGAGGGTTGATAATGCCGAAAGCAGTCTGGAAAGGGGTTGTGCTTGCCCAAAGCGACGAGACTACCCTTCTGGAAGGGTACCACTATTTTCCGCCCGAGTCGGTCCGGTTCGAGTTCCTGAAAAAAAGCGGCAAGTCGGGGGCCGCTTCCTGGAAGGGGAAGATCTTTTATTATGATCTTGTCGTAGGCGCCCAGGTCAATCCCAACGCCGCTTTCTATTACCCGGAACCTTCGAAAGCGGCCCTGGCCATTAAAGATCACGTTGCTTTTACCAAGGATGTTGTGATCATCCCCTGAAATCCCCCGCCGCAGAGCCGGGTTTTACAGGGCCCGGAACCTGAATGAGACCCATCCGGTTGGAAGGAGTCTGGCATGGAATCATTTGACGCTGTCATCCTGGGATCCGGGCAGGCAGGAAACCCCCTTGCCGTCAAGTTCGCAGTCCTCGGACGGAAGGTGGCCCTCATCGAACGGGATGCCATCGGAGGCTCCTGCGTCAACTACGGCTGTTCGCCCACCAAGACCATGGAGGCCAGCGGACGGGTCGCCTGGCTGGTCCGGCGCTCCGGCGACTACGGGGTCAGAGTCCAGGGGCCGGTGACGGTCGACATGAAAAAAGTCCGGCAGAGGAAGCGCGCCATCGTCCGCTCCTTCTCCGGAGGCAACGAGGAAAAACTGAAAAAGAACGGAGTTGAGATCATCCGGGGAGAGGGGCGGTTCACTGGCCTCCGGGAGATCGAAGTGCTGTCGGCGCAGGGAGAGGTCCGGCGTCTCAGGGGCGACCTGGTTTTTATCAACACGGGGACGCGCCCCCACATCCCGCAGATCGAGGGCCTTTGCTCGTGCCATATCCTGGACAACGCCACGATCATGGAGCTTGACGAGGTGCCGGCCCACCTCATGGTCATCGGCGGAGGATATGTGGGCCTCGAGTTCGCGCGGATGTTTCGGCGGTTCGGCTCCGAGGTCACCATCATCCATCGTAGTCCCCACGTCCTGAGCCGGGAGGACGCGGATATCGCCCAGACCATTCAGGATATTTTCCGGAAGGACGGGGTCAATATCATCCTGGAAGGACAAACCCACCGGGCGGTCCAGGACCCGGACGGGACCATCCATCTGAACTGTACCTGTCCCGATGGAGAAAAATCCATATCCGGGTCCCATCTCCTCGTTGCGGCGGGAAGGGATCCGAACACCGACATGCTGGATCTCCCCGGAGCCGGAGTGGAAACCGACGGCCAGGGTTTTATCGTTGTGGATGATCGATTAAGGACCTCGGCGGAAGGGGTCTTCGCCCTCGGGGACGTCACCGGAGGCCCCGCCTTTACCCACATTGCCTATGACGACTACCGGGTTGTCCGGGACAATATCTTCGGCCCCGGCGGAGGGACCACCGCGGGAAGGATGGTCCCCTTCACGGTCTTCATCGACCCGCAGCTCGGAAGGGTGGGTCTTTCCGAAAAGGAAGCCGAAAGCCGGGGGATCGGGTATGAGGCGATCACAATGCCCATGTCCCACGTGGCCCGGGCGATTGAAACCGACGAGACCTGGGGATTCATGAAGGCCCTGGTGGAGCCGGATTCCGGAAGGATACTCGGGTTCGCCTGCCTGGGGGCGGAGGCCGGGGAGCTCATGGCCGTGGTCCAGATGGCCATGGCGGGGGGGTTGACGGCCCCGGACCTGAAGAACATGATCTTTGCCCACCCGACCCTGGCCGAATCGTTAAACAGCTTTTTCTCCCTCTGGGGGAGGGAATAAGAAACAGAAGGGAGAACAGGGGATGGGGAAGAGGGAAGAGAGCAAACTGTTTTCACGCAAAGAACAGGAAAGGGAGAAAGTTCCCTGAAGCGCGACCCTGAGGAAAGGGAAAGATCAGCTGTTCAAGGAATTCTGGGTTCCTCCGGCGGCAGGCTGCTGGAAGTGGGATGCGGGGATGGCCGGGTGACAGGTTTTTTAACGGGACTGTGTCCTTCTGTTTGCGCCCTCGATCCGGAATCGGAATCCGTGGCCCGGGCAGCGGACCGCCACGGGGACAATGCCGTGTTCCTCGTCGGATCCGGGGAAAACCTTCCTTTGGGGGAAAACCTGTTCGACACCGTGGTGTTCTCCCTTTCCCTCCATCATCAGGAGCCTTCCCGGGCCCTGGCAGAAGCTCGCCGTGTTATCCGGGCAGGGGGACGGATCCTCGTCCTGGAACCGAACCCCGGGTCCCTTTACAACCGCCTGTTCCGTCTTGTCCACAATGAGGATGAAAAATACGCGAGGGCCGAAGCCGCCGTTACGGGATGCGGCCTGCCGATCGAGGATTCAGGGACCGTTGCCTACCGGTGGATTTTTGAGGACTTCGCGGAGATGTCTTGCCACATCTTCTCCTATGTCGGCACGCCGCCCGACCGGGCGGGGACCCGCGCCATGGAAAAAATCCTGGAAAAGGCGAGGGATGCCCGTCCTTTGAGCGTGGAGGATGTCACCAATTTCTGGGTGCTGCGCTAATAGCATCTTCCCTGAGGGGAGTTTATCCTTCACCCTTCTTTTATCACGAACTCCCAGGCGCACCAGTACTCTTCAGGGTGGTCGTCCGGGGGGCAGGCCTGACAGCGTGTTTCAATGCGCCGATCCACGGCCCGGGCAAATTCGGAATACTCCACGATGCCCACTGATTTGCATGGAAAGTCGGGAAGGCCTTTCCTCTTTCTCGCCGACTGGACCCGGCAGTCGTTCATCCGCAGGACAGCCCGGTGGTCGGTGACCTCGATGATCTCCTGGATGTTGACCCTGGCATACATCCGCCGGTTCAGGCACTGGATAAGGGCGTCTATCCCGCCTCCGGGGGCAAGGCCCAGGCGCTGCATGATCCTGTTGGCCTCCACCACGGTGAATCTTCTCCAGGCCTCCCGGTCCGCGTCCATGGCCGCTTCCATTCCGTGGACCGCCTCCACTGCCTGCAACCTGATGCCGTCCTGAG
>JAFGWO010000021.1 GCA_016937135.1 Pseudomonadota bacterium | reverse complement strand
TCGCTTTTTCCCTGCTGGATAGGTGTTTTTTACAGGATTTCTGTGGTCTTTCTCTTTCTTCCCTATTCCCTATCCCCCATTCCCTATTCAGCCTTGATTATCTCCACCTTCTCTATCACCACCGCTTCAAGGGGTACATCCTCGAAACCTTTTACGTTCCCCGTCGGCACGCTTCCTATGGCCTTCACTACGTCCATCCCCCCGGTGACGCTCCCGAAAACGGCATATCCAAACCCGGAGGGGGAATTGTCCTTGTGGTCCAGAAAATCGTTATCATCAAGGTTGATGAAGAACTGGGACGTGGCGCTGTCCACGACCGAGGTGCGGGCCATGGCGAATGTCCCCGCGCGATTTTCAAGCCCATTGGCAGCTTCGTTTTTGATGGGTGGTTTCGTTTGTTTCTGATTCATGTCGGCGGTAAAACCTCCGCCCTGGATCATGAATCCGTCGATGACGCGGTGGAAGATGGTCCCGTCGTAAAAACCGTCTTTCGCGTATGCGAGAAAGTTTCTGACGGTTTCAGGCGCTTTGGCCTCGTCCAACTGGGCGGTGATGTCCCCTTTGGAGGTCTTGATCCTTACTGTTGTCATCCTGTCTCCTTTCCCTGCAGGTCTGATACCAACGATGTCTGCCTGGGCCGACGGACGGTCAGCCGTCAGGACGGCGAGAAGAAAAACCAGTCCGAGACCAAAAATGATTCTGGAAAACCCGGACATGAAAACCGGATCGCTTCTTTTCATTTTCCCTTGCTTTCTTTTTTCCTTATACCCGTTTTTCCATTTACCAGATCGAGGAGAACCCCATTGACGGGGGTCGGGATTCCGTATTTTAACCCTCGCCTGACCACTTCTCCCGTTATGGCATCGACCTCGGTGTCCCTCCCCTTTTTCATGTCCTGGAGCATCGAACTGTGATGGGAACGCGTTGCCGGAAGGAGCTTTGTGAAAAAATGGTCCAGATACGATTCCTCATCGGCAAAGCCTGTATCCGTCTCTCGCGAAGCTACGCGAAACGCCTCCCGGATGGATTCTTCCAGGAGAAACCGTGCGTTTTCTTCCTCACCCAGAACCCCGTACGGGACCTCGAGAAGGGAGGAAAGGGGATTCAACCCCACATTATAAAGGACTTTTACCCAAAGGGCGGACTCGATATCCCCGGTAAAGCGGGTCTGGATGCCGCACCGGGACAGGATCCCAGCCAGTTCTTCCCCCCGCGCGGCCCCCTCTTCTGAGGATGGCCCCCCGATAAGGACGTTGTCCGCCCAGACCGAAACGAAAACCCTGCCCGGCCCTTTGGTTTCGGCCCCGAAAATCACCCTTCCCCCGAGGCTGACCTCCGGGCCGAAAACTTTCCTGATCTTTTCCAGGTTTCCCAGACCGTTCTGCAGGGAAACAACCTGCGTTTCAGGGCTCACAAGGCCCGACCCGGCCAGATCCCGCACCGCAAAAGCCGTATCATTGGACTTGACACAGATGAAAATCGCCCTGACGGGGGGATCCCCTGGTATCTTTTCAAGGGAGGTCCACATCCCGGAAGGATGGATCACATGATCACCGAGGAGTCCCTCGATGAAAAGCCCCTCTTTTTGGGCAGCCTTCATATGGTCTGGCCGCCCGACCAGTTCCACGCGGTGCCCTCCCCGGGTCAGCATCCCTCCAAAGACGCTGCCGATGGCGCCGGCGCCGTAGATGATAAATCGGCCGGAAAGCTCTTTCATTATTACAGGCAACCTCTTTCGGCCGATTTATCATCTTGGGACACGGAGACGCGGAGAACGGGAGACACGGAGAAAAGAGCCTTTCCCCGCGTCCCCGCGTCACACCTTCGCCGCGTCAAGCGGTTTACCTTTTTATCAGTTTTTTCCACATCTCCTCCGCCGCATTCTTCCCTCCACCCCTTGCCTTTTCACCTGCGGAATCGGCCTCGATTCCGCAGTACCAGTCGCAGAAGTTTTTGTTCTCCGGATCGCTGACCTTTTCCGCGGAGGGTTCCAGGCACTGGCTGCCCGACCAGAACCGGCAGTGGACGCAGGAATGGAGCCAGGCCCCGCAGGACGGGCATGTTTCGTTGAACCCGACCCTTTCCACGACCTCAATGGTGGTTTTACAGTTCTGGCAAAGCACCCGCGGCAAGGGACTCCCTTTCTGACCGAAACGGACCCGGAATCACCACTTCATGACGGCCATGTTCCCGATTTCACCGCCGATCTGGCGGCTGGAAAGGGAACACTTGATGACGAAGAGAAAGAAAAGCCGGCCTGTTTGGGGCAACTCACTCAAGGTTTCAAAATTCCCCTGTCCCTTGGCGATGATCAGGTCGGCCTCCCGAAAAAGATCCTGGAATTCCCTTGAGCACTTTTCCGGAACGGCCCCCGGGATTGCAGCGCCCGTGCTTACAACTTCCCCATGAAGGCCAATCCCTGCCAGAAGGGCATCCTTGACCGTGGCATCGTTGATGACGGGCCCTCCTCTCGCGGCATAGACCAGCCTTTTCGGTTTGAGTTGAGAGAGGAGGACCCTGTCAAAAACCGTCTCTCCCGCATTGTCCCCGATAAAAAGGATATTCCCTGCACAGGACGCCGCTCCGCGCAGGGACGATAGATCATTGGGGGAGATCTTTTTCTCCAGATGCTCGCCGATTACCGAACCCAGATCGAAGGTCTCCTCGCTCCTGTTCCCAACCCCGAAATCGATGACATTTCCGGCGATGGATATCCGGACAGCCGTCTCAAAGGGGTCAACGGCGTTTTCCACGGCGGCAAACAGTTCAGGAAGGAGTTTCAAGGCTTCCCGGGTGTACTGGATCTTTTTCGGCAGCCATGGATCCGCGGACCCGCACATGGCCCCTGCCATTTCATAAAGGGACGCGCTGATCTCCGGCGGCGTGAGTTCTAGGTCCCAGATCCTTTCCAGCTCCTCTTCGGCTGCAAGAAGGACCTTTTGGAGGGTCTCGTCGTCCCCCCCGGCGATCCGTACGGTGCCCTCCATCTGGCAAAGGAGACAAGGCCTGCAATCTTCCTGGATCTTCATGTCGGGGTGATTTTAAACGGGAGTTAAATCGATGTCCAGAAAAGGAAGGGGGAAATCCTGAAGAGAGAATTGAGAAGAGGGAATTGGGAAGAGAAAAAAGCACCCGCCCAAAGCCCAAGGCCCAAAGTCCAGAGTCCAGAGTCCAGAGACCAGAGGCCCGAGGGGAAGAGCGTTTATCGTGGATCTTTCCAGCCCTTGGCTCAAGGGCCCATGAATTAACAGGGACCCGGCTTCGTCCTCGGGACTTCGCCGAGGCAAGTGAAGGGGATTAGGGGGATGAGGGATAAACAAGAAGAATGAAGCCGTAGGCCCTGCGCCAAGTCGAAGGGGAGAAAGAAAGAAGGAAGAAGAAGAAGGGGATTCAGCTCAAAGCTTAACAATGCCCAAAGAAAAAACACCTTAAACCTGATATGTATTTCTACCCAATTCCCTCTTCCCAATTCCTTATTCCATTTTTATTCCTTAGCGGCCCCTGGCGGGAGGGCCTGAGCGGGCACCCTTTGTGGCCCTCTGCGTCAAGACTTTTAAATAGAGCCGAAGAGGGAACAGGGAAGCAGGAAAAAAGGCTTCCTGCAGGGTCCATCTTTTTCTCTGGACTCTGGACACTGGACACTGGACTCTGAACTGTTTCCCCTCAGGCCCCCGCGGTCTCGAAAGGGGAATCCTCATCCTCTTCCCCTTCCGTCATAAGGGAGTCGCCCATTCCGGACACGACGAGGAGTTCATCCTCGGAGAACACCTTGTCGGTATCCAGGATGATGATAAACCGGTCGTCCCGTTTTCCCATTCCCTTGATGTATCCTGCATGCAGACGCATCCCGAAGGCGGGAGGGGGTTCAATTTCCGAGGCCGAAAGGTCAAAAACCTCCTGGACCGAATCGGCAAGAGCCCCGATCTGGGTTCTTTCCCCATAGTAATCCACCTCGACCACGATGATGCAGGTATCCAGGCCATCCTGTATCGAAGGAAACCCGAATTTTATCCGCATATCCACGACCGGGACGACGCTGCCCCTCAGGTTTATGACCCCCCTCAAAAAATCCGGGGTTCTCGGCACTTTCGTCACGTCGGTCAGATCAAGAACTTCCCTCACGTGGGCAACAGGAAAGGCGAAAGTCTCCTCCCCCAGGGTAAATGTGAGATAGGTCTTTTTTTCTTCCATCTGTATTCCTGCCATGGTCTTCCTCCAGATCATCCACCAGAAGGCCGGGGATTCCCGGGGATCGAGAGGTCCGGGCGACCCGTAAGGTGCCGCCCGGAACCCCTGGTTCTGGAATTATTTCAATAGCTCTCGAATTTGGCGTCATCCTCATCGCCGTTATTGCTGATTTCATTCAGGTTCAGATATACGCCGTTGGACCTGGCGGGAGTCTCGTCCTCAAAGAGGATGGATTTCCCGGATTCCTTTCCTCCGGTCCCCTTGCCGTTTCCCTTGCCATTGCCGTTCCCTTTTCCGGAATGGGTAATCGCCTGGGGCTTTTTAAAGCCTTCAAGCTGACCGGCCGCCAGGACCCCCTGCATCCCCTTTATCTTGAAGAAAGCCATGGAGGCCATGAGGGATTCCGACTGGGAAGAGAGTTCCTCTGCGGTGGAAGAAAGTTCCTCGGCTGAGGAGGCGTTTTGCTGGGTTACCTGATCCAGCTGCTGGATTGCCTTGTTGATCTCGTTGGCCCCTGCGCTCTGCTCCATGGAGGCGGCATTGATCTCCTGGACCAGTTCAGCGGTTTTCTTGATATCCGGCACGATCTTTTCCAGCATCTCGCCGGCCTTTTGGGCAACCTGAACGCTTGAGGAGGAAAGCTGGCTGATCTCGGCTGCCGCCGCCTGGCTTCGTTCCGCAAGCTTCCTGACCTCCGCCGCGACAACAGCAAATCCTTTCCCATGCTCTCCGGCGCGGGCCGCTTCGATGGCCGCGTTCAGAGCAAGCAGATTGGTTTGCCGGGCGATCTCTTCAATGATGCTGATCTTCTCGGCGATATCCGTCATGGCGTTGACGGTAGCGTTGACAGCGGCTCCACCCTCTATGGCATCCGAGGCCGCCTTGACCGCGATCTTCTCGGTCTGCTGTGCGTTGTCAGCGTTCTGTCTGATATTTGCCGTCATCTGCTCGATGGAGGAGGAGGCTTCCTCGGCGCCAAACGCCTGCTCCGTGGCCCCCTGGGACATCTCCTCCGTGCTGGCGCTAAGTGCCTGGCTTGCGCTGGCTACGTTGGCGGCAGACACGCGGACTTCCTCGACCACGCCCCCGAGCTTCCTGGAAAAGTCCTTCACTGTTGCGAGAAGGGTGCCGATCTCGTCCTTCCGGTCGGCCTCAATATCAAGATCCATGTGCCCCTGGCTCATCTGGTCCAGGACACCCACCAGTTTTTTGACCGGCTGGGTGACTCCCCGGGAGATCAGGAAGGAAAGAACCAGTCCCAGTACCATGCCGATGCCGGTCACGATGGCCAGAAGCCACACGGTATCGCGGAAGGCGGCCTGGCTTCTCAATCCTTTTTCCTGCGCCTCCTGGAGAACCAGGTTGGTGAGCTGATCCAGGTTATCGCGCATGGCGTTGAACTTGGTCATGGCCTCTCCCAGGGTCAGGTCTATGGCCAGCCTGCGTCCCTCCCTGGTATCTGAGGCGCGGCCATCCACGACTCTCCTGGAGATCGTTTCCCATTCTTTTCGGGCCGCGTCATAGGCCGCGATGAAAGGAGCCGCTTCCTCAAGGGTGATAAGCTTTCTGAACGACTCGAAACGTTCGTCGGACTGCTGCAGGTTTTCCTCCCAGTCCTTTACCAGGTTGGGGAAATCCTCACTGTTGACATCCGTGAAGATCATGGTCCGTTCAGAGGCCAGGAGCTGGTAGAGATCGCGGTCCGTCTCGAGAAGATAATCCATTCCTGGCATGTCCTTTGCCACCACGCTTTCCAGCTGCCGCTGAATGGATTTGCTCGCGAAATACCCGGTCAGGGCCACCACGCCCATCAGCATGAGCACCGCTAAAAACCCAGTAAACAGCTTGGTTCCTATCTTCACATCCCTGTACCTCATGACTGTTGCCTCCCCGCTTTCACCTTGAAAAGCTCCTGCACGTCAAAGCCCCGGTGATCGATTCCGTTTCCCGCATGAACCACTAGAAACCCTCGACATCGATGCCGAAGGTGATCGCTCCGATTACGGTCTCGCCGTCCATAACGGGGACCGAAACCTGGGAAACATAGGTCTGAGTGCTTTCATCAAATTCCACTTCCCCGATAAAAATCCCACCCTGACCGCCGTTGTAGGAATTCTTGAATTTATCCTCATCTCCCTGCCAGTAATCGCTCGTTTTGTCCGTCATGCAGACGTTTGCTCCCTGATTGTCCATGACAAAGATCTCGGCGATATATTTATGGGACCTTTGAAACTGTCTCAGATGCAGGCCGCATTCGTTTTCCATTATGGCTTTCATAAAATCGACCACGCCAGGTGTGGCAGTCCATTTCTTGTCCATCTCCTGGATAGCGGCCATGGATTTGCCTTTGGCATTTTCAGCCTTGACGGCCGAGACAATGACCGGATCGACGCTCAGGTTGACGAGCTCCGTTCTGGCGAGAGTCTCAACCTTGGCCGGGGCCTTTTCGCCCGCAATGGCCGCTGCGGACATCCCGATAAAAACAACCGCGAGAACAACTGCAAGAATCCTTTTCATTTTCCTTCCTCCTTTTCTTGATCGAAATCTTCCCCCTGGACACTTTTCTTTTCCAGGTTTCCAGGGAAATCGACGTTGGTGTCACCTGCTCTGAAAGCAACTGCCATACCAAAAGGGTCCGAAAATAAATTTTCATTTAATTTCAATTGGTTGCAATTTTTATAAGGCCTCTGACCCCAAACCGCATTGGTGCGACGTCTGCCGGGGAAAAAATCCATAAAAATATTTTTTCGTTATTTTTCAGTTAGTTAAAAGGAAAACCTTGTTTTTCCCGAAGGCAACGGATGTCGCACGGGTCGGGAAGGGGGAGAGGGGTGGAAATTTGGAAGGAGGGA
>JAFGWO010000187.1 GCA_016937135.1 Pseudomonadota bacterium | reverse complement strand
GTGATCGGTGACCGGAAAGAGCAGACACGGGGACACGGGGACGCGGAGACGCGGGGAAAAGGCAGGGACTAGTGACCCGTGATTGGTGAACGGAAAGAGCAGACACGGGGACGCGGGGACGCGGAGACGCGGGGAAAAGGCAGGGACTAGTGACCGGTGATTGGTGACCGGAAAGAGCAGACGAGGTGCCGGGCCTTCGGCTTCTTTTTTCTTCCTCCTTCATCCCTTTCGGCAAGCTCAGGGCCTTCGGCTTCTTTTTTCTTCCTCCTTCATCCTTCATCCTTCTTTTTCTTTCTTCCCTCTTCCTGTTCTTTCGATATCCCGCACACTTGGGCCCCCGTCAGTCTTTCAAGTTCCTGGAAGGTCGTTTTAAAGACGTTGGTGGTCTCGCCCGCCGAGGGAAAGATGAAGCCTTCCGCCGGGATCTGCCCATCCATGAGGACCGGCAGCCTTTTTCGATGCCCGAGGGGAGGCACCGCCCCGACGGGGTATCCGGTCCACTCCAGAACGGATTCCGGATCGGCCAGGCGAACCTTCCCCGCCCCCAGAACCCCGGCAGCCTTCTTAAGGTCAACCCTCCTGTTTCCGGGAAGAAGGGCGATCACAGGACCTTGAGCCGCGCTAAGGACGATGGACTTGACTATTCTTTCCACCCCTACACCGAGCTCTTCCGATGCCGCCCTGGCCGTTTCGGTGCTGCGCTCAAACCGGGAGATAACCGGCTCGCAGCCCCTTTCCTCCAGGGCGCTGATCAACTCTTTCTCCCCCAGGACCAAACCATCCTTTCCACCATCCGGCATGTCCTTTTTCCTCGCCTTTTTCCCTTCCTCCCGGTCGATCACCCCCCCGAGGACCACGATGATCCCCATGCAGCCGAAGGCGATGACCCCGAGGAGGATGGATGTGGAGGCGGACAGCGGAGCCGCCCCTTCCTCTCCAAAAAAACGGGTAAGGATCCCGAAGGCCGATATGCCTACGAAGACGCCGATAGCGAGATTCAAAAGGACCTTGAAAAGGTTTTTTTTCACAAGCTGGCCAAGCCCCCCCGGCTGCGTACCTCAAGGACGGAAATCAGACCCGAATCGAAGGAAAACATAGCCCCAACGAGGGCAAGGTCCCCTTTTTCGACCGCCCCCCGGATCAGG
Source organism: Pseudomonadota bacterium (assembly GCA_016937135.1). Classification (GTDB taxonomy): domain Bacteria; phylum BMS3Abin14; class BMS3Abin14; order BMS3Abin14; family BMS3Abin14; genus JAFGWO01. Next base: position 3,073 of record JAFGWO010000187.1, on the reverse strand, counting down.
TCGGAACGCACCTCCAGATCCCTCAGGGTGGTCAGGACATTGTCCCGTATGGCTTCATCCAGAATGTGATGGAAGGCACCCTCCTTGACCAGCACGTGGGCGACGGCCAGCCGGACGTGCTCGATGAGATCCCCCGCCGCCCCGGTGGCCTCGCTTTGCATTGCCGCCTTGACGGCCCCGCAGTCATCATGCCCCAGGACCATGAGAAGGGGGACGTGAAGGTGGCTCACGGCGTATTCCAGGCTGCCGATCTCGGATTTCCCCGCGATGTTCCCGGCCACCCGGACTACAAAGATCTTCCCCGGGCCCTGGTCGAAAAGCTGCTCCGGAGGGACGCGGGAATCGGAACACCCGAGGACCGCCGCGAAAGGTTCCTGGCCCGCGAGCATGGTCTCAGGGTCCCATGGCGCCGGGGGGTTGGTCCCATTCACCGATGCAACCCTCCAGTTTCCCTCCAGAAGCTTTTTGAGGCGAGCCTTGTGGTCCATGGAAAGTTCCCTCCCTGACCCTCCCACGCCGATCCCTTGCCCGGGAAAGGGATCGGAGGAACTTTGAGGATTTTCCTATTTCTTCAAGGGGAAAAGGCCCTGGGAAGTGCCGACCCAGATCCCTCCCGATTCCGGCAGATATAGAATGTCCGTGGCATCCCCCGGAATTCCGACCTTGCCGTTATAGGTCTCGTAGACATAAGCCTCTTTCCTCAGGATGTGATCGTTGATGTTCAGGTATCTTCTCAGGTTGGTGATGGGCCGCGCGGAAGAATTTTCCAGATCGGTGAAGGCGGCCCGGCTTTGGGGATCCGGTTTCCCGTGGGAGACCCACAGCGAATCCTTCTCGCGGGCCAGGGAAAGGACCTTGCCCGTGTTATAGCCCACGACGCCCCACTCGTAAAAAAAAGGCCTGGCATCCCTCGTCGCAAACAGGGTCCCTGTCCAGGAAACGCTTTTCCTGTGGGCGGGCCAGGGGGTGCCCAGGTTTTTCCCGGAAAGTCCGCCCCAGACCAGGCCTGCGTCGGTCCCGACCCAGATCATGTCCTGTTCCATGAGGAGGTCCTGGATCCGGACGTTGGCCTGAAAACTTAGCGTGGCGAGTCCTTCAGGCCTGATAATGGCGAAACCGGAGCCGCTTCCCCCGAGGACAACCCCGTCCGGGCCGCATGAAATGGCTGTAACAGGGGGCCGGAAGGACTTTGAATCATCCCCCTTGCGGCCGATCCCGAACCCCGACCCCAGGTATGTGGAGGATTCCCCCTCGATCACTTTTTCCGTTAAAGCCAGGAGCCATTCCCCCTCGGGGACATAGGACTCCCACCCCCGCGGGCCGCGAAGGGCCAGCCCGGTTTCGGTGCCTACCCAGAGATTCTTCCCGGGAAGACCATTTTCCGGCCCGTCAAAGGCAAGGCTTAAAACGCGATCGTCCGGGAGGCCCCCATATTTTTGAGTCCTCATTTCCCAGATCCCTTCGGAAAGGATGTGAAGGCCCTCCCCGTTGGTCCCGACGCAGATTTCCCCACCCATGACCGCGAGGGCGGTGACCTTGCCGGGATCCGTTATCCCCGGGATGGCCAGCTCTTTCCAATTGCCTGCGCCGTTTTTGAGATAAACCCCGTCGGGGTTGGCCGCAACGAGGGTGTCCCCCTCGCCCGCCAGCGCCAGGATCGGGCCCGGAAGCGTGTTTTTTCCCTCAATGGCGGCATATTCTGCCGGGATGACCGTTGCGCACCCGGCCAGGATCCCGGAGAGAAGAAAAAGGACTGCAAGGGATGTTTTCGGCATATGTCTCATTGCTGTCTCCAGAAAAATGTTTAGGAACGAAAAAAACGGGGATATTCGGAAAGTTAGCATCAGAACCGGTTCAAGTCCAGCACTCAGGGGACGCTCACCCGTTCCCTGCCCGGGGAAAATAACCAGCCCTGGCTTAATTCGGGGAGCCGGCCTCATTGACACCCTCACGGGGGGTTGTTAATCTTCCAGGATCAGGGTCAGAGGTCTGCTGATCGGGGGAACGAGGATCTGGGTACCGGACCGGAGGTGTGAAATGGACGGGAAGGAAGACAGGAACGAAAAGAATGCTGAAAAAGATACACGGAAAATAATCTCCGACGATGTGGAAACTTTCTTTCGGGATGTCTGGGGAAAGGTCGTCGAGTACGCCTCCATGGGGGCGGAAGAGGCCACCAAGCTTTCCTCTACCGCCAAGACCAGGGTGGATGTGGAAACCCTGAAATTCAAGAAGGGAAAAGTGATCAAGATGCTCGGGGAGCGCTATCTGGAGCTTTGCGAAAAAACTCCCTCCGCGGCCTTGCCCGGGACTAAAGAGATCCTCAAGACCCTCCAGGGGATAGACAAGGAAATAAAGACCCTCGAACAGGAGCTCTCCAAAGGGAAGAAGCCCGCGAAGAAAAAGAAGGCCAAAAAGGCCCTTACCACGACCCCGGCCGGGAAAAAGGCCGCCGCCGAAAAAACAGCCGCCTCGAAAAAGGCGCCTTCCCGGAAGAAAAGCCCTTCGGTAAAGAAGACCCCCGCGGCGAAAAAACCGGCCCCCGCGATCGGGGAAAGGGAAAAATCTCCCGCTACAGGGGGGATCCTCGCTCCGTCGACATCCCGGACCCCTCCGAAAAAAGGGGAATAACCGGAGCTCCCAGGCGCCCGCGCAGGGCACCGGCAGGCTTGACACCGCACACCCCGGGAGGTATATAGGACGTTCCTGAAATCCGGGGCTGTAGCTCAGCTGGGAGAGCGCTTGACTGGCAGTCAAGAGGTCGACGGTTCGATCCCGTTCAGCTCCACCAAGTAAAATCAAGGGGTTAGAGCATTTTTTGCTTCTAACCCCTTTCTTTTCTGACAGAGCTGTAAACAGGGTAGTTACAACCAGTTTTAACACCAGGTTCAACCGGTTAATACGTACCTGGGCCAAAAAAGATTCAAGGCAAATTTACCACAGTGTGACCCTCTCCGGACACTCCACAGGGTAACACAGGGTAAGACACATCCCCCTCACCGGAGCCGTTGAGAAATCCCGTTTCAGGATGAAAGCTCGCTTTCCTCAGGAAACGAGATTTCTCAACACCGAT
>JAFGWO010000186.1 GCA_016937135.1 Pseudomonadota bacterium | reverse complement strand
TTAATGCGCCTCCGCCCAGTTTCTTCCCCACCCGATATCCACGACCAGAGGAATGTCAAGATCCATGGCCCCTTCCATTACCTTCCGTATCAGGGATGCCGCCTTTTCAACATCCTCTTCCGGGACCTCGAAAAGGAGTTCATCGTGGACGGTCAGGATCATGCGCGCCCCGGCCACCTGTCGGGGAAGACCCTCATGAATGGCTATCATGGCCACTTTGAGAAGATCGGCGGCCGTACCCTGGATCGGGGTGTTCACCGCCATCCGTTCCCCATACTGCCGGGTATTCGGGTTGGTGGATGACAACTCCGGGAGGTAGCGCCTTCTCTTAAGGAGGGTCTGGACAAAACCCTGCTCGCGGGCGGTAGCCAGGGTCCTCTCGGTGAAGTCCCTGACCCCGGAATAGACGTTGAAATAACTGGCGATGATCGCGGCGGCCTCGGAGGGAGCAATCCCCAGTTCCCTGGAGAGGCCGAAAGCGCTCATCCCGTAGATGATCCCGAAATTGATCGTTTTTGCCCGACGGCGAAGCTCCGGTTCGTTGCCGTCCCCCGGCGCGCCCAGTACTTCCCGGGCCGTTCGCGCATGGATGTCCTCCCCCTTCTGAAAGGCCTCCAGAAGATTGGCGTCCCGGGAAAGGTGGGCCAGGATCCTGAGCTCGACCTGGGAGTAATCGGCGGAGAGGAGGACATACCCTTCCGGAGCGATGAAAGCCTCCCGGATGCGCTTCCCGGGCCCTGTCCTCACGGGGATGTTCTGTAGGTTGGGTTCCGAGGAGGAGAGCCGCCCCGTGGCCGTTCCGGTCTGGTTAAAGGAGGTGTGCAGGCGGCCGGTCTCGGGATTGACGAGGGCGGGAAGGGCATCCAGGTAGGTGGACTTCAGCTTGGCCAGGGTCCGATATTCCCTGACCATCGCCGGGATGTGATGCTTCGAGGATAGTTCGAGGAGGACGTCGTCGTCGGTGGAATACCCCGTTTTCGTCTTCCGGACAGGAGGCAGCTTCAGTTCCCCGAAAAGGAGCTGCCCGAGCTGTTTGGGGGAACTGATGTTGAAGGAGTAGCCGGCGGCCTCGTGGATCCGCCCTTCCAGCGCCCGGAGTTCCCCCCCCATCCCGGCGGATATCTCGGAAAGGATCCCCCTGTCGAGGAGAATCCCCGCCATCTCCATGTCGCAAAGGACGGAAAGAAGGGGAATTTCCACGTCGCGGAAAAGGCCGGCAAGGTCTTTTTTCTCCAGTTCCCCCCCGAGGATTTTAGCCGCCCGGAAGGTCACATCCGCATCCTCGCAGGAATAGGCTGAGGCCTCCTCGACGGGCACCTCGCCGAAGGTGAGTTCTTCGCGGCCCCTTTTGGTCAGGTCCCGGTAGGTCTGCATGGTATGGCCCAGAAGCTCTGTGGAGATCTCCTTCAGGTTGTGGTTTCTCCGGGAGGGGTTGAGGAGCCAGGAAGCGACCATGGTATCGAAAGCGACCCCCCGGATGTCCCAGCCCGCGCGGGCCAGGACCTGGAGATCGTATTTGATGTTCTGCCCGATCTTCGGAACTCCCGGGTCCGAGAGGATGGGGGATAAGACCTCGCGGACGTGAACGGCCGGCAGCTGCGGGGGAGCCCCCGGAAGGGAATGGGCTATGGGGACATAGGCGGCCTCCCCTTCTGCCCAGGAAAAGGAGATCCCCACCAGGGATGCCCTCATGGGATCGATGGAGTCGGTCTCCACATCCAGGGCAAAACCCCCGGATCGGGAAAGCTCCCCGCGAAGGGCCTCGAGGTCGTCCCGGGTCAGGACGGTCCGGTACCCCTCCCGGGAAAGGGTTTTCCGGGAGGGCAGCTCCGCAAGAAGCCTGGTGAATTCCAGCTCCTCGAAGATCTTTCTGAGGGCTTCCGGGTCGGGATCGCGCACCGCCAGATCCTGAAGGGACAAGGGGATATCCACATCGCTGCGAAGGGTCACAAGGAAAAGTGATTGGCGTATCCTGTCGGCCTCGGCGGGTATCCGCTCCGCCAGCTTCCCGCCAACCTCGGCGCTTGCCCGAATCAGGCCTTCGAGGCTTCCAAACCGGTCAATAAGTTTTCCGGCGGTCTTCGGCCCCACCCCGGTCAGCCCCGGGACATTGTCCGAGGAATCCCCGATGAGGGCGAGGACATCGGGTACACGGGTGGGGGGAACGCCGAAACGCTCCATGACCTCCGGCTCCCCGATCCAGCGGTCCTTCATGGTGTCGAGCATGACCACGCCAGGCGAGAGGAGCTGCATCAGGTCCTTGTCGGAAGAGATGATGACGATACGGTCCACCGCCCCGGAAAACTTACGAACCAGGGTGGCGATGATATCGTCCGCCTCTATCCCCTCCATCCGGATCACGGGGAACCGGAACGCCCGGATCACATCATCCACAAGGGGAAGCTGTGCGGCAAGATCCTCCGGCATGGAGGGACGATTGGCCTTGTAAAGGGGATCGGCCTCGTGCCGGAAGGTCGGCCCCGGGGCATCCATGGCCATGGCGACATAGTCGGGCGCATGGTCCCGCAAAACCTTTAAAAGCATGTTGGAAAAACCGTAGACGGCGTTGGTGGGAAAGCCGTTCCGGGTAGCCAGGCCGCGTATGGCGTGGTAGGCGCGGTGGATATAGGAGCTGGCGTCGATGAGAAAAAGCGTCTTTTCTCCCTTTTTTTGCCCGCTCGTCACAATAACCCCTGTTCACCGGCCGCCGGGTTGAAAAGGAATAGGGAATAGGGAATTGGGAATTGGGTTAAGAGAACAGGGAAGAAGGAAAGCAGGAGGGCTCCGTCGTGAGTCCTCCGGGAGATTTTATCCCTGCTTCTCTATTCCCTGTTCCCTCTTCCTTCTTACCTTACGACCGTGATCCACTCCCGATGTTCGGGGTCCTCCCCCTTGACCGCCCGGAAATAGGCCCCCTGAATGGCCTGGGTCACTGGCCCCGGCCGGCCCTCCCCGATAACCCGGTCGTCCACCTCCCGGATGGGGGTCACCTCGGCCGCGGTCCCGGTGAAGAAGGCCTCATCGGCGATGTAAAGCTCATCCCGGGTGAACCGCTCCTGGACTACCCGGTAGCCCATCTTTTCCGCAAGGGTGAAAATGGTGTCGCGTGTGATCCCTTCCAGAACGGACGTCAGGGGGGTCGTTTTGAGCACCCCGCCCCTCACGATGAACAGGTTTTCGCCGCTCCCCTCGCTGACGTACCCGTCGGTGTCCAGCATGATCGTCTCATCGTAGCCGGCCTGCTTGGCCTCCCTCTTGGAGAGGATGGAGTTCACGTAGGCCCCGTTGATCTTGGCCTTGGTCATCATGGCATTCACGTGGTTGCGGGCAAAGGAGGATATCTTGACGCGGATCCCTTTCTGGAGACCCTCCTCTCCCAGGTAGGCGCCCCAGGCCCAGGTGGCCACAAAGACCCCGACGGGATGATCGTCCGTCACATGAAGCCCCATCGGCCCGTCCTTTAAATAGACCACCGGGCGGATG
>JAFGWO010000185.1 GCA_016937135.1 Pseudomonadota bacterium | reverse complement strand
GTGCTCGGTCCCGTATGAGGCCCAATGACCCCGGGAGTGGGGATTACCTTATGCGTGATTATGGGAGAATGCCCCTGGAACAGGCAACCCATAATTACTGAAGCCGTTCTGGCGACAGCCTGCCAATGGGCCTTGGGGCCTTCTGAAGCCTTATGACCCCGGGAGTGGGGATTACCTTATGCGTGATTATGGGAGAATGCCCCTGGAACAGGCAACCCATAATTACGCATAAGGTATATTATGTAAAGTCAAGACCATGGCAAGATCCTCTGTCCCTGACCTTCCCTCCGCGCCCCCCTTCCCCCTCAGAATCCGGCATCGGAAAGCGAAAATTAATCTACGTTTTTACCTCAAGGTTTACTTGCGAGAACGCGGCGACGTCGAAGAGGCCCCTGTCCGTGATCTTCAGCTCGGGGATGACCGGCAGGGATAGAAAGCTCAGGTAAAAAAACGGGTGCGGCAGGGCGCATCCTGTCTCCGTGATTCCCTTCTCCAGGTCTTTAAAAGCTTCAAGGATGCTCTCGTAGGTCCCCTCATGGATAAGGCCGGCAATTCCCAGGTCCACCAGCCCGGTGCAGCGATCCCCCACGGCCGCGCAGAACCCGCCCCCGTGGTCCACGAGGGTCCTGACTGCAGTGTAAGCGCTTTGGCTGTCGGCGGCGACGCAGATGATGTTATGGGAATCGTGGGCAAGGCTCGAGGCCAAGGCGCCCCGTTTGAGGCCGAATCCCCGGACGAGACCCTTGCCGACATTGCCGGTCCCCCTATGCCTTTCCAGGACGAAAACAGGGGCAAGGTCCGTTTCCGGGTCAAATACGAAGGATCCGGCATCGTCCACGGGGACCTTTTCCACCCGGTGCCTGGTTAGGATGGTCCCCCTGACAAGCTCCATGACCCGTGCGGCGGGTTTGGCCGATCCGAATCTCAGCGTCAGGTCTTCCTGTTCAAGGGATTGGATCTTTATGGTGTTAAGGATTGCCGGATCCGGGGGGGCAGATGGGCTTTTTAACATCGATGAGCCGTTTTCTGCTGCCAGGCGGCCGGATTTGTATACCCGGGCGGCCCTGAAGGATTCCAGGTCCTCTGTTACGACGAGGTCGGCCATATAGCCGGGGGCCACGGCCCCCCGTCGGGCAAACCCGAAATACCGCGCGGGGTTTAACGTCACCATTCGGATGGCCATGACGGGATCCAGGCCGGAAAGGACCGCCTGCCTGAGGAGGTAGTCTACGTGGCCTTCCTCAAAGAGTTTATAGGGTGGCTTGTCATCGGTGCAAAGCATGAAACGGTCGAGGTTTTTCTCATTGACGATGGCCGCCAGTTTCCCCAGGTTGCCTGGTTCGGCGCCCTCACGGATCATGATGTGCATACCAAGACGCACTTTTTCCAGGGCTTCCCTCTCGTCCGAGCATTCGTGGTCGCTCCGGGGTCCGGCAGCGATGTAGGCGCAAAGCTCCTTTCCCGAGAGCATGGGCGCGTGGCCGTCAATGGGCCTGCCCCGGCTTGCCAGGATCTTTTCCATCATGTCCGGGGCCCCGTTGATGACACCCGGAAAATTCATCACCTCGCCTAAACCGATCACCCGCGGGTATCTGTAGAGCCTCTCGATATCCCCGGCGTCCAGCCGCGCCCCCGACGTCTCGAACTCCGTCGCAGGGACGCATGAAGGGGCCATCAGGAAAAGATCCAGCGGGATTCCCTCGCTGTCTTTTAAAAAATACTCAATCCCGGGAACGCCGGCGACGTTGGCTATCTCGTGGGGATCCGCGACGATGCAGGTCGTCCCCCTGGGCACCACAAGCCTGGCCAGCTCCGAGGGCCGGCGAAGGGAACTCTCCACGTGGAAATGGGATTCGATGAAGCCCGGTGCGAGATAGGCCCCGTCAAGGTCAACGATATCGATCCCGTCGTATTCCACCTCCCCTGCCCCGGCGATGAACCCGTTTTTGATCCCGACCTCGCCATTGAGGATCTCGAGAGTGAACGTATTGATAATCCTGCAGTTTTTCAGGACCAGATCACACGGGGAATCCCCGCGGGCGGCTAGAATCAGTTCCGTCAAGTGCGGCAGCTTCAAGACTTCAGGCTCCATCTGCTCTCCTCATTCAGAAATCAGGGAAGGGGCGTTTCGTTGGCGCTGCCCCTATGCCGCGGAAGGAAAATCCTATTCCCCTTTCCCTTCAAGGGCTTTTACCACGGCACTCCCTTCGTGGAAATGATGTCTTAATATCACCAGAAGGTTCCTTTTAAGGTCCGGTTTGCTGTTTACCACATAGACACAGGAATCCAGGTGAAAGATCTCCCTTTCCAGACGCTGAAAACGGTGATTCCCTCCGTTTAAATCCGCAGGGTGGACCTTTAAAGGGAGGTCTTTGCCTCTGGACTTCCAACGCTGGACTCGTAACTGGCCTATTGCCTCTTCCAGCATCGGTATGATCTTGTCCTTCATCCTCAGATGGGTATCGTTATGAAAAATTGCGATATCCGGGGTCATGTCATACAGCCTCCTTATGAACGCGGAGGTTTCGGGCTTTTCAATGTGTTTGGGAGGGGCGGTTTTGGCCTCGAGGTAAAGGAACTGCCCTGAGATGGACGCGATGACATCGTGGTCCCCTCCCGCCGGCATCCCGGCAAAGCGAACCCCCCAGCCCGAGGGACACCCCAGGTCGTCGGAAAAAACCCGGGAGACATACCACTCGTAAGTCGGTCCGAAACTTTTAACCGGCGTCCAGGGAGAAGGATGCTGGCTTTTTCCTCCCTGAAGGATGACCCCGAGTCCGGCGAAAGCCTCCAGAAAACTGTCCAGGGCCTGCGGTTCACAAAAACGTTCCACGGATTTCCTGCTTTTATTCCATTGAGCCAGGGATTCCGATTTGAGGATTTCTTTCAGGATAAGGCGCGCCGCATAGTGATCCAGGAGATTTTTAAAAAGGAGCAGGTCCTCCGGCGACCCCGAAGGAGGAAGAAGCAGATCGTCCAGGGGATTGATCCGGCCGATCACCAGTCCCCTGCCCCCGCATATCCTTTGAAGGGTTTGGATTCCCAAAGACTAAAAATCCCGGAAAACAGCATTAAGAATTACGTGGAACCTCATGTTTTTATTTTATTTTTTCTAACCATTCCGTCAAATTTGGCACCGCATCCCGGACATTTTCCCTCATCGGTGATCCGATTGGCCAGAAGGAAAAACCCCGACCTCTCAAGGAGCAGTTCCCCGCATCGGGGACAGCGGGTGTTATCCTCTTTCCGGGAAACATTGCCCAGATAGACATATTTCAATCCGGCATCTTTTCCCACCTTTTCAGCCAGTTCCAGGGTTTTAACGGGGGTGGGCGGTCTGTCGGGCATTTTGAAGGCGGGAAAGAAACGGGACAGGTGCCAGGGAATGGCCGGGTCCAGGGACGCGATGAAGGATGCGATGGATTCAAGGGATTCCCTGTCATCGTTAAAGCCCGGGATGATCAGGGTGGTTATCTCTATCCAGACCCCTTTTTCGTAAAACCGTCTGACGGTGTCCAGGACGGGCTGCAGACGCCCTCCGCAGACGGCGCGGTAACCTTCTTCCGTTGCCGCTTTAATGTCGATGTTGGCGGCGTCGATGGCTTCAGAGGCCATTGCGGCCGCTTCCGGGGTCATAAACCCGTTGGTCACGAAAATATTGGCCAGACCCGCTTCTTTTCCCCTGGAGGCGCAATCCAGGGCGAATTCCATAAAGATCGTCGGTTCCGTATAGGTGTAGGCGATGGAAAGGCACCCTGCTGCCTGGGCCGATCCGACCACTTCCTCGGGGGTGGCCATCTGCCCGGGAATGGGAGTGAGGGATCGGGCTTCCATGCTTATCTGGTAATTCTGACAATAACGACAGGAAAGATTGCACCCGGCCGTGGCAACGGAATAGCTCAAGGTCCCTGGAAGAAAATGGTAGAGGGGTTTTTTCTCGATGGGGTCCACGTGCCGGGCAATCAGCCTGCCGTAGACAAGGGTGTACAAAGTTCCGGCACGGTTTTCCCGGACACCGCAAAGACCGCGTTTTCCTTCGGGAATACGGCACAGGTGTGGACAAAGACGGCAGATGACGTCGCCGCCCGGTTTTTTTTCGTAAAGGATTGCCTCCCTCGACGGGGATTGTCCATCAGCCCTGTTCATTTTTCAGGTTCAAAGAGAAATCCGCACCCGGGACAACGAATCCGGACCCGGTTTTTCAGATAGAGCTTTTTGGCCGGTACGCTGCCCGAGGCGCCGCACTTGGGGCAGGTAATCTGGACCCTCAATTCCCGGTCCATGGCCAGGGTGGCATCCTGGCTGTCCGCAGGCACGAGATTGACATCTTCGGCGGGTGATCGCGGCAAAACCACATGAAGGTTGAAATCCCCGATGGTGATCTTGTCGCCATCCTGAAGGGCGAATTCCCGGGTAAAATGTTCGTTGACGAAAAGACCGTTGGTGCTTTCCAGATCGCGGACGAGGAATTTCCCGTCCTTCTCCTCGATGGCGGCGTGTCTTCTGGAAACACCGGATTCGGCAAGAACAAGATCGGACTGGGCGCTTCGCCCGATGATGAAGGGGAACCGCGTAAGGTCCACCCGCTTCAAGGTCCTGAAACGGTCTCTGAGGATGAGTTCCGGAAGGGGTCTCGTGTAGTATTTGAAGACTCCGTCAGGGAAGCGCTCCTTGTCCTCGATGTAGTCCGGAGCAGGGGCGGTCCTCATGTTCTCATAGATCCGGATCGTCATTTCCTGGCCTTTTGATCGATGTTCCCCGATCCTTTTGATGAGATCGAGCCAATCCATGCCTCTTGCTGCGTCGAGGACCTGGTCGTTAAAATAGGCGCGCACCACCTTCCCCCCTTTGACGAAGGCAAAGCTGTAGCGCCCATCCTGGATGAGCGCCACAAGGGCGTCCTTTCTTCCCTCCATCAGCGCCACGATCTGGTTTTCGATCCTGAGAAATTCAGCCGCCCCCTGGATAGAGGGAGAACTCTCCTGAAGAACGAGGATGGACTTGATCAGAACCGCGTCCGTCAGAAGAAAGGTCAGACGCATTCTGGGTCGTCTGGCCAGGTTGACGAAGAAATCCCTCAGGGTAGTGGAGCCTGTTTCCCCGCTCGGACCCAGAATGCCCGCCGCGTAAGGTTTTCGCTGGAAAAAAAGCAGATACCGTTTTTGTCCCGATTCCAGATCGTTGGCGAGGCAATACCCGAATTCAAAATCCTTTATTTCCCCCTCCCCTGTAAGGATCTGATCGAAAATAAGGGGATTGGTGGCTATATCGTTCATGGCAAGGGAATGAAACGGAAATGGAAAGGAGGGTTCAGGATCATCCATCAAAAAACTCCTGCTGTCTTTCATCTTCTTCCTCTATGGCTCTCACGGGTCCGCGAAGCGTCGCGGTCTTTTTCTGCCGCGGCCGTCTGACCTGTACGGTTAACACGATTAGGCGAGCATTTTCCCCGCCTTTTTTGGTAAAAAGCCCGGGACAGGTCCAGCTTCCTGTCATCGGAATATGGACCCCCAAAGGCAGGCATGGACAATGCTATCCCACGTCAGGGTGGTTGACAAGGGCAATGGGCCGGTCGGCGAGAAAAAACTCCGGGGGGTTTATTCAGTTTCGAATGGTTCCTTCCAGGTTTGCGTCAGCCAGGTCGGTTCCCACCAGGATTGCCCCGCTCAAGTTTGCCCTGGACAGGTCGGTGCCCCCGAAAATCGCCCTGGTGAGGTCGGCTTCGAACAGGTTGGCCCCGGAAAGGCTGGCTCCTATGAGGTTGCACCCGATCAGTTTCGAGTGGGAAAGGTCGGAACCGGAAAAATCGCATTTCCGGGCCTTCGTATCGCTCAGGTTGGCCCCGGCGAGGGAACACCTGGAAAAATTGGCGGATTGGACGGAAGCATAGGTGATTTTGACATGGGTCATGTCGCTTTGGGCGAAGGTGGCGGATTCCAGGTTGGATTGGGATAAATCCGCCCCCCGGAAAAAGGACTTCGGAAAGGCGGCTTCGGTAAGATCCGCTCCCATGAGGTTGGAAAGGGAAAAATCGACCCCCTCACCTTCCGCGGATCGCAAAACGGCTTTTATGAGGACCGCCTCCATGAATCCGGCCAGAAAGAGTGAGGCCCCCTCCAGGTCCGTTCTGGAAAGGGTCGCCTCCTTGAAGTCGCAGCCGGAAAAATCCGAGCCGGTAAGGACGCATTTCGAAAGATTGGCTTTTATCAGGGAAGATCCTCGAAAACCGGCCACCTCAAACCGCGACTCCTCCATGTCGGCCCCATCGAAAATACAGCCGATTGCCGTGATTTTTTCCCCTCTGGACCTTCTCAGGGAGCATCTTTCCAGACGGCATCCGCTTAAATCACAGCCCGCCATCCTGGAGTCATCCAGTGTGCAGTCCGTGAGGTCCCCTTCCTTCAGAAATGCCCTGGAAAGGTCCGTACCGATCATGCGGGATTGTCTCATGCGGGCAAAGGAAAGATCGGCGCCCACCAGGGTGGCATAGGAAAGATCGGCATCGGAAAGGTCAGAACCTTTAAGGTCTGCCCCGGAAAGATCGGCATATTGAAGGTTCGCACCGGCAAGGTCCATCCCGGACAGATCCTTCCCTTTCAGGGAAAGCCTCACAAGATTGGCCCCGGCGAGGCTCTCCTTTCTGGATTTTCTGATCAGGATCTCTTCTGGTGTGTAATCCGCCATAAACTTCTTCCACCCATCGTCCTAAAGGACTACCTGCTTTAATTCCGCCAGGGCCGCCCCCACATCAGGGAAACGGTTTCCCGGATCTTTTTCGATGCATCTGAGGATGAATCGGGAAAGGGAGGGGGGCAGGGAGGGTTCATATTCCAGAGGGGACGGGGGGCCGGAATGGACGTGATGATACAGGACATCCCCCTCCTTGAAAGGAACCGTTCCTGTGACCATTTCAAAGAGGGTCACCCCCAGGCCATATTGATCGGACCGATGGTCCACATCGCCTCCGAGAATCTGCTCCGGAGACATGTAATAGGGGGTCCCCGCCATCTGGGTATGGTTCCGATTCCCCTCTTCCATGACTCTCGCAAGGCCGAAATCGGTGATTTTGACCTTTTTTTCCATCCGGGCCCATAAAAGGTTGGCCGGTTTGATATCGCGGTGGACGATCCCCTTGTGGTGTGCGTAGGCAAGGGCTTTGAGAACCTGTCCAGCCAGCAGGACCGCCGTCCTGGGGGGAATTTTCCCCTGACTCTGAAGGATTTCCTTGAGAGACTCCCCTTCGATGAGTTCCATTATGATGAAAAAATCCCCCTGATCCTCGTCGGCGTCGAAAATGGCCACAATATTGGGATGGGACAACCTTGCGGCCGATTGAGCCTCCCGGAGAAACAGATCCAGAACCCTTTGATCCTTCCGAACCTGTGGGGAAAGGACTTTGTAGGCTACGATCCTGTCTAAAAGGGTATCCCGGGCCTTGTACACGATCCCCATTCCCCCTCTGCCCAGTTCCTGGATGATCTCGTAGCGATCAATTTTTCTCTTCTGGGCAGGACCTTTTCCGATGAGGGTTGCTTCCGGAAAAGTCCCGGGTCCGCCCGCCAGGGAAGAGAGGTTCAAGATGTTTTTGATGGTTCGCGCCTGCTCCCGCGCATCCCGGAAGTGATAGTTCACCATCAGGATCCTTTCGAGAATAGTCAGCGCCGCCTGAAGCTGCCCGTCCTCCTTGAGGGCAATGGCAAAACGATAGAGGGAATCCAGGTTTCCCCTGGACGCGTTTTCGTCTGATAAGGCTTCCTGAAAATTGGCTATGGCCAGGGACCAGTCCTGCCTGTTGTAGAAGATATCCCCGAGGATCCCCTTGGCCTCTTGCGCCTCGGGACCCTTTCCTTCAACCTGTTGAAGAGCCTGCATGGCCTCGTTTTCCTTCCCGAGGGCAAAATATCCCCTTCCCGCCTTGAGATATTCCCCTGCCGCCAGAAAGGCCTCTATCTCCCGCTCCTTTTCCCCGAGCTTCCCGAAAATCCGGGCCGCCTCCCCCGCTTTCCCGTCGGACATGAGAAGGGATGCCGCTTCCTCGAGACGACCCATCTTTTCCAGGAGATCCGCGGCGGCCCTGGTGTCGCCGTGACGGGTGTAGGTTTCAACGGCCAGGTCCGGCAGGTCGTTTTCATGGAAAAGACGGGCGGCTTTTTGCCATTGCCCGGCACGGGCAAAGATCTCCGCGGCTTCTACGGGCTTCCCCTCTTCCAGAAGGGCCTGAGCGATGCGGATGGCGCTGTCGCCGGCATCATTGGAGGATTCCAGGATCCGCGCCGCGGCGGCTGTGTTCCCGGCTTTCATGTACAGATCGCTGGCCTTTCCTTTTTCACCCAGTTCTTCGAGGATTTGGGCGGCTTGAGAGAAAAGCCCCCCGAGTTCAAAGGACTGGGCCGCCGCTTTTTTTTGCCCGGTTTCCAGAAAGGAGGACCCAGCCATCCGCGCGATGTTTCTCGACACCGCATCCTCCCCGGCACGGATATAGGAACTCCGGCGGCTGGCCCTTTCCTGGAGAGCCTTGAGAAGGAGGGGGCCTGCCTCCTGAAACCGGTCCTCCAGAAAAAAGAGTTCCCCGGCCTTCTGGTGGTAATCCGCCCTGGAAAAACATTGCGCGGATTTTAAATGATCCCCGGCTTTCGCAAAGAGAACCGCCGCCTCGCTGACCTTTTCGAGGGAAAGGAGATTCTCGGCCGCAGAGGAAAAATCCCTGGCCTTGATAAAAAGGTCGGCAGCTTTTTCCTTTTCACCCATCCGGAGAAAGCATTGGGCCGCATTGGTAAAATCGCTGCTTTTAAGACAGGCTTCGGCCGCTTTTTCGTAATCCTCGTCGTTGACGAAGGCCCTCGCGGCTTCGCGATAGTCCCCTGCCTGGAAGAAAAACTGGCCCGCCTCCCTGAAGTTCCCCCTCTTCTGGGCGTTTCGGGCTTTTCGAAGGAGCTGGCCAACAGGGCGCATTCCCCGCTCTTTTCCGGAAGGCGCGCGGTGGGCGAAGACGAAGAGGAGCAGAAAGAGGACGGAAAGGCCGGCGAAAAGAAGAGTCAGGGTGTCGACCAGCCCCAGACCCCATGGCGATGGAATGGAAAACCTGGCCAGCAGATGTTCGATGGCGCTTCTGAATGTGTCGAACATTTGTGGAATTATAGGGAAAAGAAAAGCCTGAGTCCAGAACCAGCGCATCATGGCGGGAAAATCCTCCCTGCCGGGATAAAGGCCCCCGGTCAAGGCGCATTCCCCTCAATTAATCCGGAAGAGAGGCTGAAAAAGGGCCGCGGTTTTACAACCTGTGGAGAAGGAGAAGAAAAAGGAAGGTGCTGAAAAGCTTGATCCCGACGATGCCGCTGGTTACTACCTTGGCCGGCCGGGTGACGATGGTGGTCCTTCCGTCGCGGATGGCCTGAAAAATGGAGGCGGGATCTTTCGGGGCATCGATAAGGGTGAAGGTGAAATCAAGCTGTTTCAGCGAATGGGCGTCGGAGAGTCCGATAAGGGGCATCCCGTTGTTTCTCGCAAACCGTTGGGCCCTGAGATTGAAATTGACCTTCTTGATGTAAAGATGGCTGTATTCCACGGCATCAAAAAGACGGGGGAACCGCTTGAGAAAACCTCCGAGGCAGTTGTAGTTGGGATAGAAGGGGTGAGGGGCAATGACAAAAGCCCCCTTTGCCTTGATCCTTTTAAGGTCGAAAAAGGTCAGTTTCCCCCAGTTTTCCACCATCTCATCGACACCATAGATCAGGACATGCTTGCCCATGACGGTGGCTTCGACTCCCGGAATGAGGAGTACCCCCTTGCTGGCGGCAAACTCGGCCAGTTCAGGGTTGTAGGTGACCGTGTTGTGATTGGTTATGGAAATGGCGTCATATCCGAGTTGCGCCGCCCTTTCGATCAGGTCTTTAGCTGAATAGGAAAGCTGATGACGGGGATCCTCGGCTGTATGGATATGAAAATCACATTTTAAGCGCATATGAAGGAGCTGCCTCCTGGTGTTTTGATCAAATCAACCGCGATTTTTAACAATAATATTGAGGTCTGTCAAGGGGAGTCACAGTTCCCAGCTGTCATCCCTAGGTTGATGGTCATCGTAACGAAAGGGTTTTTCACGGTCATATCCCGAGGCCTCCCTCAGTTTGAATCCGATTTTCTCAAGGATTCGACGTCTCTTCCCGATAAGGTAGAAAATGAAAAGGACGAGAGCCAGGTACAAAATTGCCTTGAAAGCTTTATGCTTCAGGCTGGTGGCGGGCTTCACCGGCTCGGGTTCCGGGGTTTCAACACCCCTTTTAGCGATCTCCCCGGGAATGACATCGACCAGCCTGGCGAAAACCCAGGCCTGATCCTCTCCCTGCAGCTGGATGAGACACCAGAGCCCCTCCGTTTTTATCAGGGGGAATTCTTCGCCCTGCTCTGCCTGAAAGAGGACAGGATGCGTCGTGCCAGGCCCCTGACGGACGTTCACTACAGATCCCCTGATCCTCACAAAATCGGCATGAACCGGCCTGGGAATTGTGACAACCGAGAGAAAAAGGATAAGAAGGGCGAAAATTACGGAAACTGGCGATTTTAACGGTATTTTCATTTCGGATAGAAATTTAGACCCTGCGGAAAGAAGTGTCAAGGCCGCCAGAAAACGCGCAAAGGAATACGGGCGCCAGGGGGAAGGGCCGACATCAGGGTTTTTCCTGCCCTCTTCCCCCTACCCCTCCGGAGTCAGATCCTTTTTTTCCGGTGCGAATTCCCTTCTTCCCATGATCATCAGGCAGCCCCACCCCGTCAACCCTATAAGGCCGCCGGCGGAAAAAACAGTCTGGATCCCGGCGAAATCGAGAAGGGCTCCGCCGACCACGGGCCCTACCATGGTTCCGAAACTCAGGGAGGAATTGAAAAGCCCCATGACGGACCCCATCCCCCTTTCCCTGCCCAGCATGACGGCCAGGGCGGAACCGGAGGGGACGATCAGGGCGCCGGCTATCCCCAGTGTGACCGAGACAATGATTAATCGGGAAAAGGAATTGCACCATCCGATGCTTCCAATGGCCCCGGCCGCGAGGAAACTGCCCAGGGTCAGGCTTTTGAGGTGCCCGGCCTTGTCTGCGAGGTGCCCGACGGGGGCCTGGAGGATCGTGGTGATAAAGGTGTTTGCCGAGAGGAGGATCCCGACCCTGATCGCGCTGATCTCCAGATAACGGATGGCATAAAGAGGCAGGATAACCCATACGAGCCCGATGCCCACCGCGCGGCAGAACCGGAATACCAGAAGTCCTATCAGGGGAAGATCCCTGAAAAAGGGTAAAGGTCCGGAAAGGTCCTTTTTCCTGGCAACGGGAACGGGTTCCGATGGGCCCGTCCCCAGAGTGACCAACGCCAGCAGAAAAGCGGCAAGGGCCATAAAACCCATTCCGTAGAAGGCGGCCTCAGTGGAATAGGTATCCTTTAAAAAACCGCCGATCAGGGGACCGAAGCCCAGCCCGGCAAAAAACGCGGAGGAAAAGGATCCCATCAGGAACCCTTCCTTTCCTTTTGGGGAGAGCTTGCCTATAACGGACATGGCTACCGGAAGAATCATGGCGGCCGCGATCCCCTGGAAAAAGCGGACCAGAAAAAGCTGGATTTCGCTCCTCGAAAGGGCATAGAGCGGGGAAACCAGGGTGAAAAGGGCCAGTCCCGTGAGGATAAAAGGCTTCCAGCCGACCCGGTCGCTTAACCGGCCGACAAGGGGCATGAAGACCGTCCTCGCCATGGGATAGGCCCCGAAAACAACTCCGAGCGAGAGGGATGAGGCAGCGAACTGATCCACATAAGCCGGAAGGATGGGACTCAGGATACCCAGTCCCACGGAGGACATGAAAACAGCCATGTAAAGGGAGAAGAAGATCCTTTTAAAGCCCGTCATGATGTTTTCAATGACAGCTCGATGATATTTTTTATTTTTTCCATGAAATGGTCTCGATCCTCATAGGTCAATCCCTCCGGAGAAACCGGGGGATGGATTATCACTTTGACGGGACCGGGGCGGGCGATCAGGCTTTTTTTGGGAAGCCGCTCAAAGGTTCCCTTGATGGCGACGGGAAGGATGGGAAGACCCGTCTGAATGGCCAGGACAAAGGCCCCTTTTTTGAATGGAAGGAGCCGCCCGTCCGGTGACCGCGTCCCCTCGGGCGCAAAGGCCAGGGACAAGCCGGTTCTGCGGATATCGGAAGCGGCCCTCGAAAGGTCCTGAAGGGCGCTCCGGTGATCCTGGCGTTTGATCAGAAAGTGTCCCATCCTCACGATCGCCGGTCCGAAGACGGGGACTGCCTTGAGTTCCGCTTTCCCGATGAACCTCAGCTGCATGGGCAGGTGCCGCGCCAGGAGCGGAATGTCCATGTTGCTCTGGTGGTTGAAAACGACGATGCAGCTCTGACTGCCCGGGGACACATTCTCCTCCCCCGAAACGGCAACCTTCACCCCCGCCAGCCAGAGGATCGCGCGCGAAAAGGGCCGAATGATCCCTTTCCAGATGAGGTTGCCGTCGCGGGTGAAAAAACTCAGGGCGATGGCCGCGCAGGAGCCGATAACGACTACTACGGGAATGAAAAGAAGGGCCCTCATGGCCACGAAAATCCTGTAAGGATTCATGACCCAGAACGCTAACATGGCCCTTGACGTGAGTAAACAGGGAAACAGGAGGAAGGGGGAAGGACGAAGGAAAACCAGGTCCAACGCCTGACGTCCAACGAAAAAGGGTCGCTCGAGCGATCGTCATCTTCTCTGGACTCTGGACTGTTCCCCCCTTCCCTCTTCCCTCTTCCCTCTTCCCTATTCCCTTTTCCCGGTTTTCTACTGCATCTTTACGATATCCCCCCTCTGGAACCCCGCTCCCTCCATGATCCGGGCGATGGAAAACTTCTCGGCCACCTGGACAATCCGGATGGTTCCGCTCCGGGAAATGGTGGTTCCCAGGGACAAGCCCGTGTCGGGGTCTATGAGCTCCTCCCCCCGGGAAAATACCGAGAGGACCATATCCTCGGAGATGTTCATATTGCTTCCCGCGTTGATGTAAACGCTGGCCCCTTCAACCTTGACCACCCTTCCCTGCCAGGCCTGCTCTTCCATATTGCTGACGGTAAACCCGACGGCATCCGTCACCGCTGCCCGGGTCGCTTTTCCAAGGGCGGTTTTATTGAAGGTTGTCCCGCCGAAGGCGATCCCCTTGAAAAAAGCGATCCCGCCGATCCCGGTGCTTTTGATCTTTCCTTCCGCCCTGTGGGACTCCAGGACCTGACCGGTCGTGGCGTCGATGAGACGAAGGTCCATGGCCACATAGCCCTCGCTGGTTGTTCCTCCGATGCCGATTCCCCCAAGCATGATGCCTGCGGCCCCGCCGCTCTCTTTTTCGATAAATTCGGTGACTGTCCCTTTCAGGAGGACCTGGGCTCCGAGGAGCTCACCGATTTTTGCGGCCGTTTCCTGACGGACCCTGCCGCTCTCGGCAAGGTCCTGTTCGGAAAGGATTTCATTCAGGGCGCTGCGCTCCACCACGATGAACCGTCCGGTTTCCATCAGCTCGGTGATGACCATTTCCGTGAGGTTTTCCTCAACACGCCAGCTCGCATCCCACCAGCTCCGGTTGACCCGGTTGTCGAACTCGAGGACCGCAATTCTCTTTTTGGGCCCGAAATAGGGTTCCTTGAAGGATTCCACCGTCCGGGGCGCCTCGGTGAAGCTGGAAGGCCCGTCCCCGGTGGTGGCGCACCCGGAAACCATCAGGACCAGGACAAAAAGAATCGTCTTTAACCCCCATATATTCGTTTTCATAAAGCACACCTCCATGGTCTTCTGATCGATTGCGGATATTCGAAAAGTCGGGTGGACATCCTTATCATTGGCCCGGCTCGAGGAGCCCCTCGACTTTTTCGATCAGCTGCTTCTGTGTGAAAGGCTTCGAAAGAAAATCGTCCGCCCCGCACCTTGCCGCGTTTTCCTGATTCGCATGGTCATCGTAAAAAGCGCTTATGAGAAGGATCGGGACTCTTTTCCCCACCGATTCCTCCTTGCACCGGATCAGGATTGCAACATTAAACCCGTCGCCCTTCGGCATGGAAATATCGCTGACCACAAGATCAGGTTTAACCTCCAGAAATTTTTCAATACCCTCCTCCCCGTCCCTGGCCTGATAGACCTTGTAGCCATGTTTCGAAAGGATGATGCGCAGGAGTTCCTGGATGCTCGAATCGTCATCCACGACGAGGATATTCTTATTCGGCTCATCCGCCATGACCTTTCCCTTCCTTATAGATGATGGCGCTCAACAACGGCATCGAAAAGGGTCCTGAACATTTCGGCTCCGCTGCCCGGGTCGGGATTCGGCCCGCACGGGGCTGTTATGACGGGCCTGTCCAGTTCGCCTTCCACAAATTCTTCCACCGCAGCCAGGGAGGGATCCTCCGTGCTGGTGCCGTTGTTGCTCAGGTAGAATGCCCCCACCGTCCCCTCCGAAAAGGCCCTCCATAAGGGGGCGGCCCCGGGAGAGGACGGAAGAAGGGAGAGATAAAGAGCGGCATTTTCGGAGATTTCCAGGATCCCTATGGTACCGAAGGAAGCAGTCAGGATCTCCTGATTGGAAAAATTATCCCTTGAAAGCCTGAAACCCTCAATCCCGGTGATCCCGGAGAGAAACCCTTTGCATTGTTCGGGCTGCCGGGAAAAAATGATAATACGGCCCCACGAGGTTGAAGATCCCTTCCCGCCAGGTGACGGCCTCATGTATCCGTGCATCTGGATAAGCCTTTCGGGTGGAATCAGGGGGCCCTCTTTTTTAGCCGGGGACTTTCCTGCCGTTCCGGGGACCACAATCCCCTTCTGGATGAGCCCCAGAAGGCATTTGCAAACCTCGTAATCGGTGTGTGCGGATCGGTCGATGATCTCCCGGACCGTGCTGAAAAATTCCAGCAGGAGGATCACCTCCTGGGTCACCGGCCTGAGATCCTGGGGGAGATCCTCCTTGTCCCGGATCAGGTTCAAACCTGTTTCGGGAGCGGGCAGAAGGCTGACCAGGGACTCCCACTCATCCAGCTGCCGCATCCCCTCCATCAGCAGGGCATCCATGGACCGGGAGATATTTCTGGTGGCCATGGTTTCTCCGGGCTGGTAGATGAACCGGCCCTTCGACCATCGTAAGATCCGGTAAAGCGCCTTTTCACCGCTTGTTTCACCGAGGATAGCGCTTATCACCGCACCGTCCAGAAGATGCACGATCCCCGACTGGTCATCGTGGATGAGGGTCAGGGTGCCTGTTCTGCGATTCAGACCGAAAATCTGGAGAAGGTCAACGAGAGAGACCTCCTCCAGGCTCCCTTCTACACCGTTCCCCCTTGTCCCGGAGGCTAAAACACCCTCTTTCGGGGGCTGGAAAAGTGCCTGGATCTTGCCCTGGATGTCCTGCCAGTGGAATGGTTTTACCAGAAATTCGTCCCCGCCGATGGAAGCCAGAGTCTCCTCATACCCCCTGTCAGGGTTGATGAGGAAGATGAACGGGATGTATTTGGTGGTGGGGTTGTTTTTTAAAAAGGCCCTCAGCCTTTCAGCGTCAAAAAGGGGCAGATGGTAGTTGGAGATGACGAGGTCGGGTTTCTCCCGGAGGGCGATCTCGAGGGCGCCTGCGCCATCCGCGGAGGTCAACACCTCGAAACCCTCTTTGGTCAGGCGCGTCCCCAGTTTCTCGCGGATGATCCTGTCATTGTCGACCAGGAGAATCTTTCTCATGCCGCCGCCCCGCTCACACCTGTTCCTGCAGGGAATACTCTTCCCTCAACCTGAAAACGATCTTCTCCACCAGCCGGTCGTTGGACGTGTGGAATCCCCTCCACTCCTGGGACCTGAAATGAACCCCCACAAGGGCATAGGCCGTCTGATCCGTGAGAAGGAGGAGGAACTGGAACCCTTTGGATTGTTCGGGGGGAAGGGAAACCGTGTTGATATTGATCTCCTTTAACGCCCGCACCCCGGAGAGATCCCCGAGAACAGTGATCCGCGTGGCCGTTCTGGACACTGCCGGATTTTTTGTAACGAGGGCTTCGGTGATCAGGGAGTTTTCCGTCCCGATGTAGAGCAAACCCCTCCGTTCCGGGCTGAGAAGAACATTGTTGATGGCCGCCTCCTGCAGAAGATATGCGAAATTGACCTGGAAAGAGGTCGGTTCCGTCCAGTCCAGCGAAGTTATCTCCTGGATCCCCGTGTCGCTGGTGAAATGGGTCACCAGGTCCCAGAATCCGGCTTCCGACCAATGGACCCTGTTAAAGGGATCGGAGCGGTTCGCCTTTGCCCTCTCCAGCACTCTCATGATGAGGGCTTCTTCGGTCAGCCCGTCCTCGGGATAGCATGAAAACCCGAAATGAGGCTTCAAGGCGTACCTGCCGAATCTTTCCTCAAGATAGGGAAGCCGTGCGAAGCCCCGGCGCAGGCGTTCGATGGTGATCCGGCAGCCAAGGCTGTCTGTTTCGGGAAGGGCGACGATAAAGCGAAAATTGCCGACGTGAGCCACGACGTCAAAATCCCTGAGGATTCCCTGAAGGGTTTCGGAGATGTCCCTGGTCAGCCCCTGGACGAGCCCGTAGCTGTGAGTCTTCTGAAACTGCTCGGCCCCCTCGTACTCCAGATTGATGATCCCAAGCCGGCGGTTAAAACGCCGGCTCAGCGTTATCTGCCTCTTCAGGAAATCAAGGATGAAGGGTTCGTTGTATGAACCGGATTCCAGGTCCTTGAGAGGATTTTTTCTGATCCTGTCCAGGACCTTGGCGTTATTGAGGAAAACTGCATAATCCTCCGCAATTCCATGGAGTTGGGAGACGATCGCGTCCCCGAGTGCGCTCCCTCCCCGGGAACCCGTTTCCAGATGGACAAGGGCCAGGAGAATGTCCTGATAACGGATGGGGAGAAAAAGGCTGTTTAATACGACCTTTCCGTGGGACTGCTCGAAGAAGGGGATCCCCCTGGAGATCTCCTCGTGCCGATGAATGATCCCTCCGGGGTCCATTGCCCTGGATTCCTGACCGGGCTTCCCGCGGGAGACCACCTGGCGGAAGGACTGGTCATCCTCCAGGACCCACACCGTGCCGAAAGCGGCTTCCGCTGTTTCCATGAGGGTTGAAAGAAGATTCTGTGAAAGGCGGGAAAGATCCTGGAGATCCCCTTCCCTGCGGATTATTTTCCCGGCATCCCTTCTCATTTTATGGCCCGTTCCCCGTATAATTTTTCCCCGTCCTTTTCAGGAGGACATAGGACAGACCACCAGCCATGGATCCCAGAATGTCGATGAGGATATCCATGGCACCAAAGGAACGGAAGGGTACGGTGAACTGATAAAGTTCCATCAGCAGTCCGAACCCCCCGCAAAGGAGAAGAACTGGAAACATCACCCTGAGACCAGCGTGGGTTACCGAAAAGGCCCTGGCCAGAAGAAACCCGAGAACGAAAAACTCGAGGAAATGGACCGCCATGCTGAGGGTTTCGGGATGCCGGGGGAACCTGTCTCCCGGGATGGAGGAGAGGATGAAAATCCCCGCGGAAAGAACGGCGGGAGGCCCCCAAAGTTTAAGGCCGTGCCAAAAACGGGAATCCCCGTATTCCTGCCGGCTTTCTCCGGGCACCTAACACCTCACAGACAATGGGTGATTTTCCATGGCATACATCTCAGGTCCGGAACCTGGGAGATTGCCTTTCTACATCTTGTATTTGGTGTAGTCCTCAGGGTTCATTTTCCTGAGTTGTTCCGAAAGATCATCGTCTGACGCCGCCTTTCCGCCTCCTTCAATGGTGGAAAGGTCTATGGCCGATGTCTCCAGAACCTCCTCATTCACGAATATCGGGGCCTTTGCCCGGACGGCAAGGGCTATCGCGTCCGACGGCCGGGAATCAATCTCCACCTCCCCCGAGGCCGAGCCAAGGGCGATCACGGCGTAAAAGGTGGAATCCCGGATCTCGGTGATCACCACTTTTTCCACCGTGTAACCAAGGGTGGTCAGAATCCCGCTGAGAAGGTCATGGGTCATGGGACGAGGGGGAGCGATCTCCGCGAGGCTCGTGGCTATGGCATTGGCCTCGTTGATTCCGATCCAGATGGGGAGCGTCCTCTGGCTGTCGACTTCCTTGAGAAGGAGAACAGGGCTTCCGCTTTTTGGGTCCATCGACAGGCCGTGGATGATCATTTCACTGTTTTTCACGTTATCACCTTCCCCTCAAGATGGATGGTCCTGGATCTGAGAATCAGGACCTTTGCTGTCTTTCCTGCGAGGGTTTTTTCGCCCGGAAAATGGACGATATAATTGGTTCTGGTCCTTCCTTCGAGGAGGCCCGTGTCCTTCCGATCCGATCCCTCGACCAGGACCTCAACCTCTTTTCCTTCCATCATGGTGTGTTTCTCGGAAGTGATCCTGTTCTGAACCTGCTGGAGCTCGGGAAGCCAAGATTTGCGAAGGAGGGGCCCGATGGGGTCCTCCATGAGAGCGGCCCTGGTCCCCGGCCGGGGGGAATACCGAAAGGAAAAAGCGTTCTGGTACCGGACCTCACGCAGAAGATCCAGGGTCTTCTCGAAATCCTCGCGTCCTTCCCCTGGAAATCCCACGATGAGATCGGTGCTTAATTCCACCTCCGGAATCCGCTTGCGCAGCAGATCCACCTTCTGGAGATATTGGGAAACGGTGTACCCCCGTTTCATGGCCGCAAGCACCCGGTCGGATCCCGCCTGGACAGGCAGGTGGATGTGTTCGCAGACCTTTGAAAGACCGGCCATGGCTTCTGCAAGATCGACGGAAAAATCCTTGGGGTGGGAGGTGACGAACCTCAACCTTTCGAGTCCCTCGATGTCATTGACCCTGGAGAGGAGATCGACGAACCCTTTTCCGGTGTCGGGGTCGCGATAGGAGTTGACGTTCTGCCCAAGGAGAGTGATCTCCCTGACCCCCTTTGACACAAGGCCGGAAGCCTCAGCGAGGATCCTGGCCGCCGGCCTGCTGACCTCCCTGCCCCGGACCAGGGGCACGATGCAGTAGGAACACCAGTTATCACACCCCTTGATGATGGTAACCAGGGCCGTCGGTCCAAGGGGGCCGGCGCTCAGGGGCGCCTGGTCGCCGGGGACCCTTTGGACGTCTTCGCGGATCCGGCAGATCCGCCGCCCCGTGCGAAGGCGTTCCTGGATGATATCCGGGATCTCGTCGATGTTGTGGGTGCCGAACACGATATCGACCATTGGGCAGCGCTGGAGGATTGTTTCCCCCTCCTGCTGGGCGACGCAGCCGCCGACCCCGATGACAAGCCCCGGTTTCCTTTCCTTGAGAGGAACCATCCGGCCGAGGAGGCTGTAAACCTTTTGCTCCGCTTTTTCCCTGATGGAACACGTGTTCAGGAGAATGACATCCGCCTCTTCGGGGACCGACGCCGGAAGATACCGGTCCTGCACGTACGCGTAAATCTTCTCCGTGTCGTAGAAATTCATCTGGCACCCGAAGGTTTTGACGAAGATCTTTTCCGTTTCCATTTTTCCCTGGCGACTAGCGCGGAAAATCAGAGCCGTTTCCCGAACTGCCTTCCAGCGCCATTGAAACAGCCTGGGCCGCAGTGCGGGCCTTGAGGGTGCCCTGAGTGTCCCACCCTCCCAGATCGACGACGGGTTTCCCCATATTGAGGGCAAGGGCGATTTCAGACATGGTCCCGTATCCGCCGGAAAAAGCGATGACGGCATCGGAAGCTCTTACGACCAGGACGTTCCGGCCAATCCCCATCCCGGTGGGAATGGCATGGACAATGTAGGGATTGGCCTCGTCCTTTCTTTCTCCGGGCAGGATCCCGACGGTTTGCCCGCCGGAGGAAAAGCACCCGTTGCAGGCGGCCTCCATGATTCCGGAAAGACCGCCACAAACCAGTACGGCCCCACGGGCCGCCAGGAGGCTTCCAACCTCCCTGGCCAGAGGGTCATCCTTTTTTTCGGGGTTTCCCGATCCAATGACGCCGATCATCGGCTTCAAGATCTACTTCCTCTTGTGCCTGCTGCGGGCAAGAAGTTTTCTTTGCTTGTGTTTTCTCATCTTCTTACGGCGTTTTTTGATGACGCTTCCCAAGACGCATCCCTCCTTTCCCAAAAATGGCATTAAAGTCACGAACAATAAAAAGTATTATAGGCGCAGGAAAAAGGCAAGGATGTTGGACTATCCGAAGCCCTGGAGGGTCAAGGATCACACTTTTCCGGAGGATCGGGCATCTTTCCCCGGGAAAAGGAGCCGGAAAGACCCCACCTGCGCGGCCCCGGCGATCCTTTCGGCAATATACCCGATGGCGAGGCGGACGGCCTCATCGACGGGAAGACCTCTTGCCAGAAAAACCGCGAGGGCAGAGGACAGGGCACAGCCGGTTCCCCGCGTCGGCCCATCCCCGATTCGGGGATGCCGGAAATGGACAGGGAGCTTTCCTCCTTGATACAGGATATCCATGCAGATGGAACTCCCGTCGTCCCCTCCGGTGACGAGGACGGCGTCGGCCCCTTTCCGGGTCAATCTTTGGGCCATCTCCTCTTCGGATCCCTGCCCTTCTCCCGAAAGAGCGGCAAGTTCGGCCAGTTCTTCCCGGTTGGGGGTGACCAGGGTCGCAAGGGGAATGAGCCTTTCAAGAAGGATACTTCTGGCCTCCTCGGAGGAAAGCTTCGATCCCGGGGTGGACTTCATGACGGGGTCAAGGACGATGGGAATGCCTTGACAGGCTGGTCCTGAAAGACCTTCGCTGACGGCCCGGACCGCGTTCTCCCCTGTGATGAGTCCTATCTTGACGGCGCGCACTCCCGGAGGCTCCGAAACGGCGGTATCGATGGCCCGGACGAGATTTTCCGGGCTTGCCGGATCGATGCCCAGAAGCCCTTTTTCCCCCTGGATGGTCAGGGCCGTAACGGCGCACCTCGCGGGATGGCCGAGGTCATTGACAACGCGCAGGTCCACCTGCATCCCGGCGGCCGCGCTGCTGTCGGAAGCTGATATGAGAAGGACTGGGAAATCAATATGTTGCATTGGCCGCCTCATAAAATGCTTGAATAGGGAATAGGGAAGAAAAAGCCGCCGTGGCTTTTCTTCTCTCTACCCTCTATCTTTTTCCTTTTTGCTGCCCTTCATCCTTCCTTTCGGAAGTGATTGAATCCCCTGATCCCTTCGAAGGGAACCGGCTCCCCTTTTTCCGTCAGGGTTATCCCGGTGCCCGGTACGATCTGGCCGATCGGGACCGCCTGAAGATCCTCGCTTTCCAGGATCTTTTCCAGCCGGCTTTCCTCCATGGGACGGACCGTGAAGAGAAGGGCGTAATCCTCCCCTCCCCCAAGGACCCATTCCTTCATGGGATCCACCCCGTTTTCCCTGCCCAGGTTCACGATCTGGGGGCTCATGGGGATCCTTTCGAGGTCCAGCCTGGCCCCCACCCTGCTCCTCTCGCAGATGTGGCCCAGATCCTGGAGAAGACCGTCGCTCATGTCGATGGCGCAGCGGGAAAGGTTTCCTTCCGCGAGAACCCTCCCCATTTTGAGCTGGGGGAGAGGACGGTTGTGTTTTTCGATGAGGTATGCCGCGTCTTCATCCCCTGCCGGGCTGACCTTGCCAAGGAGAATGGCCAGCCC
>JAFGWO010000184.1 GCA_016937135.1 Pseudomonadota bacterium | reverse complement strand
CTCCGCGTTCTCTAGCGACCGGTCATGGGGAGCGGGCGTGAAACATCCCGGCTTTTGCGCGAAGACGCTGAAGGACAGCCTCACGCAAAGCACGCAGAGCGCGCAGAGAAGGGCAACGATCCGGAATAACAGGGTTTAACCTTTCATTCCGATTTTCTCCGCGGCCTCCGCGAGCTCGAGCGACTGATACCGGGGAGCGGGCGTGAGACACTCGGGGGTTTGCGTCAAAGGGCCGGGATTTTCGTTGAACGTTAAACGATGAACTTTAAACGTGGTTAATCCGGGCTTGTCCCTTATTTGCCTCGAACCAAAAATCCTGTTGACTTGGGCAAGGGAATCTGATAATCGGGTTTTTACTATGGAAATGATGATTCGGGCTTTTGCCCCTGAAAATTCCAGCTGGTGGTGGCGGGGATATCCTGTGGGGGAGGGTCCGAGCCGCTGATCCGGTAGCGATATTACCAGAGTTTTTCAGCCGCGGGTTCTCCGGAACCCGCGGTTTTTTTTTGGTTTTTTTCGGTCGTCCATATTCAGGTTCCGGGTTGAGAGTTCAGGGGCGGCCAAAAGCCAGGGATGGAAAAGGGGAAGCAGCAATGCAGACAGGGGAGAAACAGACCGTGGGGAAAATAAAGTCACTCCTAAAACCGATGCGCCTTAAATGCGCCACTTTTCAGCTGCCCTACCGGCTGGGGGAAATGCCGCATATTTTCCGTTCCCTTTCCCCCTTCGACCCGGTGGTTTTCCTCGAAAGCAGGGAGGGCACGGAAAAATACGCCAGGTACGGGATCACCGCCGCGCGGCCCCTCCTCGTTGTAAATGGAAAAGGACCTCATTTTTCGGTCCGGGACCGGCAGGGCAACAGGGAGGAGATCCGGGTCGAGGACCCTCTGGAGGTCCTCAAATCCCTGGAGCCCGAAGCGGAACTGCCTGAGGTCCTGGATGATTTCCGTTTTGCGGCCGGCTGGGTGGGATCCCTTGGATACGAATCGTGCGGCCTTTTCGAAAATATCTCCCGCGCTCCCCAGGACGATCTGGACCTGCCCGACAGCGTTTTTTATCTCCCCTCGGTCCTCGTCCTGAAGGACGCCGTAAGGAAGCATCTCCTTCTGGTCTGCCTGGACGAAAAGGAGGATGCGGCCCGCCGGTTATGCGCCCAGGTCGCCTCGCACCTCGTGAGGGTTTCCCCCCGGGAACCGGCCGCCCCCGATAAGGTCAGAAGATCCGCGGGATGTTCCTTCCCGGAGGAGGATTTTCTCGGGTCGGTCCGGCAGGCCAAAAGACTGATCACCGAAGGGGAAATGATCCAGGTGGTCCTTTCAAGAAGATGGGAGGTCACCCCGGCCCCGGAACCTGAGGCGGTCTATGACGCCCTCTCCCTTTTAAACCCGTCTCCCTACCATTTCTTCGTCCGGATGGGGGAAGACGCGGTTCTTCTGGGAGCGTCCCCGGAACTCCTCGTCCGCAGGGAGGACGAGGCCCTCACCGTCCGCCCCATCGCAGGCACGCGGCCGCGGGGGAAGGACCCGGAGCAGGACCAGGCCATGGAACGCGAGATGCTCGCCGACCCGAAGGAAAACGCGGAACATATCATGCTGGTCGATCTCGGGCGCAACGACCTGGGCAGGGTGTCAGAGCCGGGATCGGTGAAGGTCACCCGTCGCATGACCGTGGAAAAGTATTCCCACGTCATGCATCTGGTTTCGGAGGTCCGGTCCAGCCTGGCCGCAGGCAGCGACTCCTACGACGTGCTGCGGTCCTGTTTTCCCGCCGGGACGGTATCGGGGGCTCCCAAGATCAGGGCCATGAGGGCCATCGCCGCCATGGAGCCCGTCGTCAGGGGACCCTACGCCGGGGGGGTCGGATATTTTGACGTGCGGGGAAACATGGACTTTTGCATTACCATCCGGTCGGTTTTTTTCTCGGGGGGAAGGGCCTTTGTTCAGTCCGGGGCAGGGATCGTGGCGGATTCCGTCCCGGAACGGGAGCGCGACGAGATCGACGCCAAGGCCGCGGCCATGTTCCGGGCCTTCGGAGATGTTGAACTTTCGGAAGGGAAAAAAGGGGACGGGCCTTTTTTCGCCGGAATCCCGTTGGTTCAGGGGGCCGGGGCGGCGGCAAAATGACCTCGCCCGGACGCAGGCAGGTGCGGGCGGGCAAACAGGGGGAGAAGAACCCATGATCCTTATTATCGACAACTACGACAGCTTTACCTTCAACGTTTTCCAGGCCATTTCCGCCATGACGGACAGGATCGTCAAGGTCGTTCGCAACGACGCCTCCGGGCTGAGGGATCTGGCAAAGCTCGATATTTCCCACCTGGTCATCTCTCCGGGGCCGGGCAGGCCTTCCGGGGCGGGGATCACCCTTGATGCTGTCAGGGCTTTCGCGGGGCGGATTCCCATCCTGGGTGTGTGCCTTGGCCACCAGGCCATCGGGGAGGCGTTCGGTGCGAGAGTCATTCAGGCCCGCTGCCTCATGCACGGGAAACTTTCCAGCATCATCCACGGCGGCACGGGGCTCTACGGGGGTCTCCCGAACCCCTTCGAGGCGGTCAGGTACCATTCCCTGGCGCTGGAGCGCGGATCCCTTCCTGACGTCCTTGAGGTCACCTCCACGGCCCAGGACGGGGAGGTCATGGGTGTGCGGCACAGGGAATTTAACGTCGAGGGGGTCCAGTTCCACCCGGAATCTTTTGGTTCCCCCGGCGGAGAGGCGGTTTTCAGGAATTTTCTGGAGATCCAGGGAGGGATCAGAAATGCTGCGTGAAAAGCTGGAAGCGGTTGTGAGCGGAATCGATTTGAATCTCCTCTCCATGAAAGACGCCGTCGGCGTGATCATGGAAGGACAGGCGACCCATGCCCAGATGGGGGCTTTCCTGGCAGCCCTCCGGTCCAAAGGGGAGTGCGAGGAAGAGATCGCAGGGGCCGCCATGGCCCTCAGGGAGCGCTGCGTGCCCTTCCCGGGGGAGGATTCCGACGGGGCCATCGACACCTGCGGCACGGGCGGGGATGGGTCGGGGACATTCAACGTCTCCACCCTGGCGGCCCTCACGGCCGCCGGCGCGGGGGTAATGGTGGCCAAGCACGGGAACAGGGCAGTGTCGAGCCGGTGCGGGAGCGCCGATCTTTTAGAGGCCCTGGGGGTCAGGATCGATCCCGTTCCCGAAGTGGCTGCCAGGTGTCTCCGGCAAACCGGCTTCACCTTCCTTTTCGCCCCGCTGTACCATCCGGCCATGAAGGCCGTGGCTCCCGTGCGAAAGGAAATGGGGATCCGGACCCTCTTTAACCTCATCGGGCCCCTGTGCAACCCGGCCGGGGTGAGGCGCCAGCTCATGGGGGTCTACAACCCCAAACTGGTCCCCCTGATCGCCGGGGTCCTCAAGAAACTCGGGTGCCGAAAAGCCATGGTGGTCGCTTCCGAGGATGGGCTGGACGAGATCTCCGTGTGCGCCCCCACATCGGCCGCCTTTCTGGAGGAGAACGGTACTATCAGGATCCAGAGTATCGACCCGCGGGACCTGGGCCTGGGCCTCCACGATCCAAGATCCCTTAAGGGAGGCGACCCTGAAAGGAACGCCGCCTTGTCCCTTCGCATCCTGATGGGGGAAAAAGGCCCGATAACCGATGCCGTGGTCATCAACGCTGCTGCCGCCCTTTACGTTTCCGGCAAGGCGGACAGCCTCGGGGATGGAGTCCTCCTCGCAAAGGAGGCCATCGATTCCGGACGGGCCTTGTACGTCCTGGAGAAGGTCCTGGCCGTCACCTCGGGGGCGGTCCAGTGAGCGGCGGCTTCCTTCAGACGGCGGCCTTTTCCGCCCGGGAAAACGTTAAAAAGTGGGCTGCTTCCTATGATCCCCTGACCCGCAGGCCCGCCGGGGGCAGGGCGGAATTCCTGGCGGAAAAGGGATCCGGGTGCGGCATTATCGCCGAAGTGAAGATAAAAAGCCCTTCCAGGGGGGATCTTTTAAAGGAAAAAGACCCTCTGGCTCTGGCCCGGATTTATTCCGCTTCGGGAGCGGAGGCCATCAGCGTGGTGGTCGAGGAGAAGCATTTCGGCGGTTCGCCCGCCCTTTTCGAGAGGGTGAGGGAATGCACTTCTCTTCCCCTCCTCTGGAAGGATTTCGTGGTGGATCCCTATCAGATCCGCCTCGCGGCTTCCCTCGGCGCCTCGGCGATCCTGCTCGTCTGGGGACTGGTTTCTCCCGAGGGGATGCGGGTCCTCATCCACCGCTGCCGGCGCGAAGGGTTAAAACCTCTCGTGGAGGTCCACAATGAGCGGGATCTGAAAGAGGCACTCGAGGCCGGGGCGGATCTCATAGGGGTCAACAACAGGAATCTGGTGTCCCTCGAGGTAGACACCGGGGTTTCCGAAAGGCTGGCGCCGATGTTCCCTCCCGGGGTCGCCGCGATCTCCGAAAGCGGCGTCAGGGGGGCAGCGGACGTTGGCCGGATGGCGGGCCTGGGATACCGTGCCGTCCTGGTGGGGGAGGCCCTGGTGACGGCCGAAGACCCGGCGGCCCTGCTGGGGGAAATGGCG
>JAFGWO010000183.1 GCA_016937135.1 Pseudomonadota bacterium | reverse complement strand
GGAAGTCGCTGCCCGCCGTGACAGCCAGCCCGAGCTTCCGGGCAAGGGAAATGTAAAAGGCCGTTTCCTCCTCCGAGTGGCTGTAATAATAGGCTTCAAGACCGGCCAGCCCCAGGGAGGCGAGGGATTCCACCAGTTTTTCCACAGCGTCCCTCTCCAGGGCCAGGGTCTGCGGGTGGGCAAGGACCGGGATCCCGTCTGCCTTGAGGATACTGGCGATGGCCCTTTCGGGGGTCATTTTAGCCCGGTCCACATAGGCCGCGGCCCCCTTTCCGAGATACCGATCGAAGGCTTCTTGGAAGGAGGAAACATAACCGTGGTTGATCATCGCCCTTGCGATGTGGGGGCGCCCGACGCTTTCACCTCCCGCGAGGCCAGCCACTTCCGCGAGGTCCAGGGGACAGCCCAGTTCCGCCAGCCTCTCAAGGATGAGCCGGTTCCGGTCGTCCCTGCCTCCCCTCAGCCAGGAAAGGGCCTGCTCCAGTTCCGCATCGGCCGGATCGACAAAATACCCCAGCATGTGCAGTGTCCCAGGTGAGAATTCGGCGCTGATCTCAACGCCCGGGATGAATTCCAGCCCGAGTCTGGATGCCTCCTCGGCGGCTTCGGCGAGACCAGAGAGGGTGTCGTGGTCGGTCAGGGCCAGGACCTCGATCCCGACACGCGCCGCCTCACGGACCAGTTCCGCAGGGGCGAGCTTGCCGTCTGAAGCCGTAGAGTGGGTATGGAGATCGATCATAGCGACAGTTTACTCACGATCTGGCAATGAGACGAAAAGACAACAGCACGAACTGGCGACTTGACGATGTAAATTTCCGTATCTTCGCATCCCTTTCCGGATGCTCTTTCGCTGCCTCTTTCGGCCGCTCATCCATCCTGTTCTCCCAGCGGGAGTTCCGTTTCGTCCACGAAAGGGGAACCCTATCGAAATTCCCTTTAAACGTCAACAAGTTCCCCTTTTCCACCGGACTTTTTTCCGCTACATTCCATGCATGGAAAAGGTTTTCGGAAAATACATCCTCCGGGAACGCATCGGCATGGGCGGAATGGGGGAAGTTTATCGGGCTATAAAACGAGGACCCGAAGGCTTCGAGGCCGAGGTCGCCCTTAAAGTGATCCTTCCTCACCTGGCCCGCGAGGAGTCCTTTCGCCGCCGTTTTTCCCGGGAAGCCAGGGTGGCCGCATCCCTAAGGCATCCCAACATCGTCCAGGTCAACGGTTTTGATATCCACGAAGGCACCCCCTTTATCGAGATGGAGCTCATTGAGGGGGCTGACCTGACCTCTCTTTTAAAATCCCTCGGAAAGGGGGCACCCCTTCCCATCAAGGAGGCTCTTTACATCATCCATGAAGCGGCCCGCGGCCTTGCCTTTGCCCATTCCTGCCCATCCAGGGATCCCACCGCATCTGCCGGGGTCATCCACAGGGATTTTTCCCCTCACAATATCCTCATCTCGGAGGAGGGCCAGGTCAAGATCGCTGATTTCGGCATCGCCCGGGCCGCCATGGACGGAACCGCCCCTTCCGGAACCCTTATGGGAAAACTGGCCTACATGTCTCCGGAACAGATAGACGGCCGGACGCTGGATCACCGGAGCGACCTTTTCAGTCTCGGAACGACAGCCTACCAGCTTTTATCCGGGGTCCACCCCTTTTTACGTTCCGGCGAGGGAGGGACTCTCCGGGCCGTCCAGGAGGCCAGTCCCGAACCCCTTTCGGGGATCTCCCCTGACCTCCCGGCGGAAATAACCCTGATGATCCACTCTCTTCTCTCCCGGGCCCCGGAAAACCGTCCCGCATCTGCCCTGGAGGTCACAAAAGCGCTCGAGCCTTTCCTGGAACCGGCTTCAGCCAAAAAGGTGGGGCAGCGCATAGGAAAAATCCGGAAGCAGGAACCCCAACCATCCCAGGCATTCACAGGAACCGCTCCCACCATCCCGCAAAAGATGAGAAAATCTTCCATCGGCCTTATTGCGATCCCGGTGGTGATCCTGGGGGCCGTCCTCCTTTTTTTCCTTGCCGGGGGGCTTCCGAAAAACGCCGGCAGACCCGCCGTCAGCGCGGCTCCTGAGTTTTCATCCCCGACACTGGAAACTCCCTCCGTGCCCTCCAGGGAGTTGACCTATCCCGAGGTCTCCATCCCCGTAAGCACCCGGCCCTCTGGAGCCGGCGTTTCCTCGAAGGGGTCTTTTCTCGGGCTCACGCCCCTTCCGGTGTTAATTCCCTCTGGGCAGGAGTCCCTGGAGGTGACCCTCTCCCTTGAGGGACATGAAGAAACAAGAGTGGTCCTTTCCAGGGACATGGAAACTTCGGGAGTCACCGTCGGCCTGGAACCCCTCCCCACCGGTACTCTGCGCATAGCAGCCATCCCCTGGGCCCGGGTCACCTTCAGGGAAGCGGATCTTGGAATAACTCCCGTCGTCATCGGAAAAACCCCTGTCGGTTCCTACAGGCTCGTCCTTTCCAACGACGAAATGGGAATCCGCAGGGAAATGACCGTGAAGGTTGAGGAAGGGCAGAATCCGGTTCTGGTGGTGGACCTGGCGACAGGAAGGGTCCTCCCGGGAAAATGACGCGGGAAAGAGCAGGAAGGGTGAAAGGTGAAGGGGAGTAAGGGCGTGCGTGCGTTAGGGCGTAGGGGCACGGGCGGCCGTTTTTCCCCTTTATTGACCTCCTATCTTTTCTTTTAATTCCGTTTCTTCGTCGCAAAAGGACCGGCAGTTGTTCCCTGCCGGCCCCTTTTTTCCCTTGTTTTACCGTTTCAGACGGGATGACTGGAATATCCCCGTATTTTTCCTACTTCCCTTCCAGGATCGCTTCGGCCTCTTTCCTGTAGGAATCCATCACGTAGGCGAGACCGGTCACTTTCGCGGCTTCCTCGGTGAGGGCGAAGATATCCTTCCGGGAAATCACAGGCAGGCTGAATCTCCGGGACCCGGCCATCAGCTGCTGCAGGCCGACCTGCAGTTTGTGGGAAAAGGTCAGGAAGCCGATAGCCCCTAGCGGAATGTGCTTGATGTCATCCCCGTACTTGTCCCTGACCTCCTCGTAGTTGGTGAAAATTTCCTCGGGACTGTCGCCGTACCTCGAAACGGTCTTGGGAAGGTTGCCGTCCTTCATCCATTTTTCAATATTCTTCCCGACCATGGCCGGGATCATGAGGGCCCGGCCCATGCAGACCGCCTTGAAATTGGGGGCGCCGAGGGCAATGGCCTTGTAGACATCCGCTTCGTTAGAGAACCCGCCTGCAATGGCAAGATCCGGGATGCGAAGCCCCTGCGCCTTTAATTTCTCGGCGAATTCGTAGGCCAGGGACTGCAGATACAAGGTGGGGATGCCCCATTCGTTCATCATGGGCCACGGGCTCATGCCTGTTCCGCCGGGAGCGCCGTCAATCGTGAGAAGGTCCAGCTTCGCTTCCGATCCCCATCGGAGCGCCATGGCCAGTTCGGCCATGGAATAGGCTCCCGTTTTGAGGGTGATCCTCTCGAAACCAAGTTTGCGAAGCCTTTCCACCTCCCCCATGAAGCCTTCCCGGGTGACGAAGCCCAGGCGGGAATGCCTTTCGAATTCCTTTATGCCGCCGTCCTTGTAGCTCATCTGAATGTCGTGCTGCGTCGGGTCCGGCGTGACCAGATAGCCCCTGTCCCTGAGGACCTTGGCCCTTTCGATTTCCTTGACCTTGATCTCGCCGCCGATGCATTTGGCCCCCTGTCCCCACTTAAGCTCGATGGTGTCTAAATGATGCTTTTCAAGGACATACTCGGCGACGCCAAGCCGGGTATCCTCGACATTCATCTGGACGAGGATCTCGCCGAACCCCTCATGGAATCTCCTGTAGGAGTTGATGCGCCGATCCATGTCGGGGGAACTTTTCACCTTGCCGTCCTTGTTCAGTTCCAGACCGGGATCGATCCCGCAGACGTTCTCGCCGCAGACGATGGTGACGCCGGAAATGGCGGCGCCAACGGCAAAATGCTCCCAGTTGGCGCGGGCGATCTCGGTGGACCCCAATGCCCCTGTGAATACGGGAACCTTCAACTTGACTTTTTTATCCCAGCCGTACTCTGTCTGGACATCGACGTTGGGGAAGATCGCGTCGTCGGGATTGGGCTGCAGGTTCCCCATCATCCCTTCGGCCCCGACGGCATAGCCGTGGATGTTTATATGGGAATAGTCGAGGGGGTAATCCTTGTCGGCTCCGGCGGTTATGGTGCCAAAGGGACCCGGATAGAGTACCTCACGACCGCGGAAGGAGGAAAGCCAGACCTCGCAGCCGCCCCTGCACCCGTCTATGCAGTCGACGCACAGGCCCGACATGGGGACCACATTCTTCGCGCGGTTGAAGGTTCCAGTCGCAGAACTCGCATTCGGCCGTCTCAGGTTCATCCAAAAACTCCTTTCCGGAATAAAAGTGGAAATAACTGGCCAGAATCGCGGCTGGCCGGAAATGGTCCCATGCGCCAGGGAGAGGCATGGATTAAAAGAACTTAAAACCTGGTTTGTGTTGCAAAAAACATACCGTCCAAGAGGTTTTTCTGCGGTATAAAAATCCTTGAAATACAGCTACTTGGAACGTGAGGGGGAGGCCCATCCTCACATCCGCCGCTATAATATTAATAATCAACACTTTCTTATATTTTATTCCTACACTTATTGACCCCGTTCTTTTCCCAAAAAACCCTTTTTTTTGACATCGGCAGTCCGGTCGGTCAGAATGAGAAGGAACCGATGCGGCCCGTCAAAGAGGTATGCCATGAATTCAAACCGTTCCCGTCCTGAAGGACCACGCTGCTGGTTTCCCCTGGCCGCGCTGGTCTGCGCATCCGCCCTGATCCTTTCCCTCCCGCGGA
The DNA here is from genome assembly GCA_016937135.1 of Pseudomonadota bacterium. Lineage (GTDB taxonomy): Bacteria > BMS3Abin14 > BMS3Abin14 > BMS3Abin14 > BMS3Abin14 > JAFGWO01. The sequence continues at coordinate 1,872 of JAFGWO010000183.1, read as the reverse complement.
TATCCGCTGCCATGACCGCACGGGAGATCCTTGAAAAAGTCGACGACATGTGGCGCGGCGAGTCAAGCTACGCCGAGATGACGATGGACGTGAAAACAGAGCACTATGAAAGATCCATGGAGCTTTCAGCCTGGTCCTACGGGAAGGAATATTCCCTCATCGTGATCACCTACCCCCCCAAGGACCGCGGTGTGGCCACCCTGAAAAAAAATCAGGACATCTGGAACTACCTGCCCCGGGTCAACAGGGTGATCCGGGTGCCGGGCTCCATGATGATGGCAAACTGGATGGGAAGCCATTTCACAAACGATGACCTTGTCAAGGAGAGCCGCTTCGCGGAGGATTTCACCTCGGAAATCACCTTTGAGGGAACGCGAGACGGCGTGCCGGTCTACGAGATAACCCTGATTCCGAAACCGGACGCGCCGGTGGTCTGGGGACGGATCGAGGTCACCGTCCTCGCGGAGGATCTCATTCCCCTGGTGTCCCTATACTACGATGAAGAGGGACAACTCACCAGGACCGTTACCTTTTCGGAAGTCAAAACCCTTGCCGGCCGGCGCGTCCCCAGCGTCATGACCCTCCGCCCGGAGGACAAGCCTGCGGAATACACCAGGATCGTCTACAAGGAACTGCAGCTGGGAGTGGACATCGATGAGGGCTTTTTCTCCATGAGCACCCTGACCCGGAGGGATCTCATCTAATGATCCTCGCCAGGATGGCCTGGAGGAACCTCTGGAGAAACCCCCGAAGAACAGTCATCACCCTGTTTTCCATGGTCTTCGGCCTCACCATGATGATCGTGGGGTATGCCCTCATGGACGGCATGCTGGCGCAGATGGTCCGCTATGCCACCATCCTCGGAAGCGGCCATGTCCAGATCCATCACCCGGACTACCTGGAAGACCATCTCATGTACGACACCATCCGGAACCCGGAAAAGGTGCTGGATACCGTAATGGGGACCGGCACCGGAAGGGCTGCCCCGAGAATTTTCGCCACCGCCCTGGCCAGCTCGGGCAACCTTTCGGCCGGAGCCAGGCTCTGGGGCATAGACCCCCTGCAGGAAACCCGGGTCACTGAGCTCCACAAACACCTGGAAGCCGGCGCCTGGCTGGGGGAAAGAGCGAAGGGGGAAGTGATCCTCGGAAGAAATCTCTCCCGCACCCTCTCGGCCGGACCGGGGGATGAGATCATCCTTCTGACCCAGGCCGCGGACGGATCCCTCGGAAACGACCTCTTTACCGTGAAAGGGGTTTTAAAGAGCATCGGAGAGGCCCTGGATCGGGGAGGGGTGATCATGCACAAGGACGACCTGTCGGCCCTCATCGTCCTTCCCGGCGAGATCCACGAGATAGCTGTCCGGCTGGAAAACCCGGACAGGCTCGTCGAATCCCGCAAGGCAATCAGCCGCTCCCTCGAAAACCCGGACCTCGAGGTCAGGGACTGGAAGCAGCTCTTCCCCGAAATCGACCAGTACCTGGGGTTGAGTTCCACCAGCATGACGATCATGCTCTTCGTCATTTTTTCCATCGCCTCCCTGGGGATCATCAACACCCAGCTGATGTCCCTTTTCGAGAGAACGAGGGAGGTGGGCATCATGAGGGCCCTCGGCCTTGGTCCTTTCTCCGTGGCGTCGCTGGTCCTTTTAGAGACCTTCTACCTGACCCTGCTGGCATCCCTTGCGGGGGGCGCCCTCGGGGCCCTCTGGTCCTTGCGCCTTGAAAAACAGGGGTGGGACATCTCCTGGATCGGGGGAGGGTTTGATTTCATAGGGGTTGCCGTGGATCCCCATCTTTACGCCAGGCTGACGGCACCTGCCGTGTTCCATTCCATCGCCGTCATGTTCATCGTCATCCTTGCGGCCAGCCT
>JAFGWO010000182.1 GCA_016937135.1 Pseudomonadota bacterium | reverse complement strand
GCCATCCTTGACGGTCACCGTGTCTCCCATGCCGCCCAGATTGTCCACATTCTCAAGCAGGATAACTTTCATGTTCTTTCGCTCCTTTTCAGGTCGTCGGCGGTGCCGGCGGCCCGGGAAGGGGCCAGCGCCGCCTGAAATCGATCCATGTGTCAAACAGCCCGAGGAGGGCGATGCCTATCATGAAAACCATGGGGAAAGTGAGAATCCCCATGGCCAGGAAAAGGGCCCGGAAAAAGGACGGGAGTTCCCATTTGGAGAACATATGGCCCGCGACGATCACCCCCTGGATTCCGTAAAGGGCCCCTAATGGAAGGAAGGCGTTCAGGGCTATATCCCTCGGGGGTCCGGATGTCACGATAACGGAAAAAGAAAGGAGAATGAAGGCTAAAACAAAGGGGAAGGGAAGGCGCCAGCTTGAGAGAAAGGCCAGGTCCTCCTTCCCGAGGAGCCCCGCGACTGCCATCCACCCCCTGATGAGCAGACCGTAAAAGGTGATCAGGAAGATCAATGTGGCAATCTCGATCCCGATGAAAAGGCTTCGGAACCGTTCCACCATCCAGAGAAGCTGTTTTGTCTCCTCAGGTCCCAGGCTGGAGTTGTCCACGACGCCTTCCATGAAAAGGTCTGCCCGTCCCACAATCTGGCTGTAAAGCTCCCCGAACCCGGTCCCGCTGCCGATGCCGTAGAGGACAAAAGCGGTCAGGGCGACTGCCACAACAAAACCTACCGCCAGGCATACGGACTGGTACAGGGGGATTTTCGACAGCGCCACCATGCGGATGCCGATGCACAGGGGGACCGTTTCCAGTAGAAAGAAAACCGACTGATCCAGGCCTACGGCCAGGCCGGTGAGAATCCCGACGAGAAGGATGGCCGCCAGACCTTCCCTGATTCCCCGGCGGGTCATCCCGTAGGACAATGGCAGGGGAGCCAGTATCATCAAAATTCCGCCCACCGAGGGTTCAAAAAGCTGAACCACAAGGGGAAACAGGGCAAATCCGAGAAGACGGGGCCAGAGGCCGGCGTCCCTCTTCCGGCCTTTCAGCATGACAGGGCCGACCCCTCCTAGCGCTCGACCGTAAAGGGCAGAAGAGCGATATTCCGGGCCTTTTTGATGGCGGCGGTCAGTTTTCTCTGGTGTTTGGCGCAGTTGCCCGAGATCCTGCTGGGCAGGATCTTCCCTCTTTCGGTGATGTACCTTTTCAGCGATTTGACGTTCTTATAATCGATATCCTCGATGTGATCAGCGCAGAAGTGGCAGACTTTCCGCCGTTTTGTGAACCTCTGTTTTTTCGTTCTGTCCATTTGTTTATTCCTTTATCAGCGAAAGAATTTTTCCATCAGCGTCCGCTCAAACGGGACGGCTTCGCGAAAAGCCGTCGCCGCGCCCCGGGTGCGGGGCGCCCGGATCCGGGACCGTTGCTGCATGTCCTGGATCCGTGAGGACAGGGAAAACCCCGCTTTTCCAATTCCGCGACTCTGGCAAACATGACGCCTTTTCAAAAGCCGTTGCCGCGGCCCGGGTGTGGGCCGCCCGGATTCGGGACCGTTGCTGCATGTCCTGGATCCGTGAGGATAGGGAAAACCATGTTTTTCCCTATCCGTGGAGCGGAAAGTCCCGCTTGGACTTTCCGCGACCCTATCAAAACGGTATGTCCGAATCGTCGAATTCGGGGCTGTTTTCCGTGCTTCCCGAACCGGATGAATCCGAACTCTCCCTGGGTGTGCCGAGAAACTGGACCGAAAAGGCCACGACTTCAACCTTGCTTCGCTTCTGGCCGTCATCCGTTTCCCATCGGCGCTGGGAAAGGCGGCCATCCACGAGGACGGGCCTCCCTTTCTTGAGATATTCACCGCAGTTTTCCGCCTGTTTCCCGAAGACGACGATGTCGAAAAAATCCGTTTCCTCTTTCCATTCGTCGTTGGCCTTGTAGCGGCGATTGATCGCAAGGCCCAAGGTAGCCACTGCGGTCCCATTGGGGGTATAGCGAAGCTCGGGATCCCTGGTCAGGTTGCCCATGAGAATGACCTTGTTGTAATTAGCCATCTCTGCTTTCCTGTATGCTGAGAGTAGGATCTTCCAGGAGTTGGGGTTTTGCTTTCGCTGTTTCCTCCAGGTCGGCCACCTTGACCGTCATGAACCTGATATTCTGGTCAGAGATCCTGAGGTTTCTCTCCAGTTCATCCACGGTTGCGGGTTTGCCCGAATAAAGGACATAGATCATGTGACCTTTGGAGTGCCCCTGGACCTTGTAGGCGAGCTTGCGAAGTCCCCAACGGTCGGCCCGGACCACCTCGCCCCCGTTTTCGGTAATGAGGGCCGAGTACCGTTCGAGGTTTTCCTGGGCCTCCTCTTCGGTAAGATCAGGGTTCAGAATGCAGATAGTCTCGTAGCCTTTCAAATGGTGCCTCCTTCCGGGCTACAGCCCCCGACCGCCGGGAGAAACCCGGCCTCGGAAGCAAGGAGAAAAGAGATCGGTCCCATCGGGACCCTTTCATGATGTCGTGCAGAGTGGCTTACCTAGCATATCCGGGGAAAGGTTGCAAGGAGAGGAAGATGCGGGAGGGCCAGGAGGGGATGGGTCTGGAAGTCAGGCCAACGTTGCGGCTGGATGCCGGAAGAAGCAGAAAGGGGAAGAATGAAGGGCCGAGGGACTGAAAAACGGATAGTTTTCCAGATTTTTCGTACCGTTGTCGACTCGTCCACTTGTGTCCTTGCCTTTTCGTCCCTTCGTTCAATCGTCCGGTCGTTCCTTTCCGTTCTTTTCCTTCGCCGCTTTTTCGAATTTCTCCCTCATCAGGCGCACGAAGGCCCCGCAGGTGGCGCATCGCAGGGTCATTACGGGCCCTTCCCGGATAATTACGAAAACACAGCCTCCGCAGGGGTGGGGTTTACGAAAACGAACGATCTTTTTTCCCTGAGAGGGCGTCGCGTCTGGTTTTTC
>JAFGWO010000181.1 GCA_016937135.1 Pseudomonadota bacterium | reverse complement strand
GCCGCCGATTCCATGTCAGGGGCTGCCATTTCGAAAGGGGAGGACTCGGCGGGCGGGAGATGAAAGACTTCCGACCCCCCGAGGAAGAGGGTCAGATCCTGGCAGAACCGCGCGGCGCCGGCCGCGTCCGGGGTCACGATCACGAGGCGGTTTCTCTCGGGAAGCCCGGCGGCAATGAAAGCCCCCGCGGATGGGTTCAACCCGGAAAGGACGGACTGGTCCTTGTCGGCAAGGTCCTTGATCAGGTCGGGCAGGAGAGGCATTTCAGGGATCAGAGGGATCGGATCCGGCGGATGATCCCGGTGGTGGAGTTTCCCTCATGAAAGGGTACATTCACGGTCCGGCCGCCGTATTCCTCCAGGACTTCGCGGCCAACTATCTTTTCAGGGACCCAGTCTCCCCCCTTGACGAGGATATGGGGGCGGATCGCTTTGATCAATTCCAGGGGGGTAGGGTCATCGAAAGGCACCACAGCGTCGACCCATCGAAGGGAAAGGAGAATCTCGAGACGTTCCCCGAGGGGCATGACGGGGCGGTCCGGGCCCTTGAGTTTCCTGACGGACCCGTCGGAGTTCACCCCCACTACCAGGAGATCCCCCATCCGGCGGGCTTCCTTCAGATAGCGGACGTGGCCGACGTGTATGAGGTCAAAGCATCCGTTCGTGAAGACGATGACGAGACCCCCTTGCCTCCATTCCCGGGCAGCCTTTTCAATGGTCCCGGTGGTGTAAACGGCGGGTTCTATGGTCACGGCTCCACCCCTTCCCCCCGCGCCGGGGTCCCGAGGATGCTGAAATCCCCGCCGCCAGCGGCCGCGCGCATCACCTTTCCGCGGGAATTTTCAGGTTCCATGGGAGAAGAGGCCGATCTCCACCATTTCACAGAGGATATGGAGGACCAGGTGATGCACCTCCTGGACCCTTGGGGTGTTCGTGTCGGGAACGCTCAGGCAGATGTCGCAAAGGGCGGCCATCCGGGCAGCGTTTCCCCCGGTGAGCCCGATGGTCGTAAGTCCCTTGCTGTTGGCCCGGTCGAGGGCCTTCAGGATGTTTTCCGAAGTGCCGCTGGTGGAAAGGGCAAGAAGGACATCCCCCTCCCTGCCGAGGGCCTCGATCTGACGGCTGAAGACAAGGTCGAAAGAGTAATCGTTGGCGATGGAAGTCAGGACGGACGTGTCGGTGGTCAGGGCGATGGCGGGAAGGGGATGGCGTTCCATCAGGAACCGGTTGACGAGCTCCGCGGCGAAGTGCTGGGCATCGGCGGCGCTTCCCCCGTTTCCCGCGGCCAGGATTTTTCCCCCGCCCTTTATGGCGTCGAGGAGGCTGTTTGCGGTCAGATTAAGGGCAGCGGCCCGGGTCGTGCAGAAGCTTTCGCAAAGGGCCGCGGAGTCATGGCCCCTGCGGATGATGAGTTCTTCGAAGTTTTTCATGTCCCGAAATCCGGCGAGATCTTCAGCATGCCCCTGTTTCTAATATCAACGCGGGCCGGGAAGGATCCGGTATCCCATGAGGGCATCCGGGCCTCAATGGAGCTGGTTGATGAGGGAATAGAGGATCAGGATGATCAGGACGAGGCCGATGCAGTAGGAAAAAATCCCGATGATCCTTGACCAGAGGAGGGACGCCCTTGAGGGAGGCGTTGCTTCCAGGGCTTCCAGCCTGCCTTCCCGGGCCATCCTCTCGTACTCCCCGGGCCTCTCGTGCCTGAACTCCTCCTCGCTCATCCTCCCCGTGAAGACGACATGGTCCAGGGGGAACTTCTCGGGTCTCAGGTGGGTGTTGTAGAAGTGGATGGTGAAGATGAAGCCCGACGCCAGGATCGCCTCGTCCGAATGGAGGATGATGCTGACGTTGAAGATCCACCCCGGGAGGAAAAGGGAAAAGAATTCCGGAAACCAGAGGGTCAGCCCCGAGAGCCCGATGATCCCGACCCCCCAGAACACGGCCAGGTAGTCGAATTTTTCCCAGTAGGTGAAGCGGTCGAATTTCGGGCGCTCGCCGAGCCCCAGGAACCACAGGATGTGGCCCGTCACGTCCTCCACGTCCCTTAAGGACGGGAGCATGGAATCCGGGCCGAAGGCCCATTTAAGGAGAGGCTCCTTGCGGACCCTGATAAGGTAATAGAGCGCGTAAACGAGGTGCAGGAGGAAATACAGGAACGTGATGGCCCCGCAGACCCGGTGCCAGAAGCCCGCCGCCTCGATGCCCCCCATGGCCCGCACCAGGACCCTGGCCCATCCCTCCGAGTAGAATTTCAGAGGCATCCCGGTGATGACCAGGCCGAAAAAACTCACCATTATAAGGACGTGGATGAAGCGGTGGTACCAGTTGAACCTGTAGTACCAGCGGCCCGTCTGTCCCATGTTCGCCTGAGCGTCCTTGGTCATGCCAAACCTCCCGGATCAGCGGCCGCCGGACCTGTCCCGGTATTCCCGGAAGGAGCGGCGCAGCCAGAGCAGGGTGTGTATCCCGAAGAAGAGGAAAACCGAAAAAAGGAGGAACACCATGGCCAGATAGAGGTAGTGCAGAAGGGGATACCGTTCGGCGTCATGGTAGTCGGCGTGAGGCATGTAGCGGGTGAAGTTCTCATCTATTCCGGGGTGGCACTGGCCGCAGGTTTCCACGAGGTTGTCCGGATGGATCATGGATTCGGGATCCTCCTCCGGCAGGATATCGTGCGCCCCGTGGCACTCGATGCACTGTGCTACTTTCGTGGAGCCGAACCACGTCAGCTGCCCGTGGTAGTTTTTGGAGAAGGAGTAGGCCATATCCTCGTGGCAGGCCGAGCACCGGTCGACCACCGTGAGCTGGAATTCTTCCTCGGAAGCGGCCTCCGTGTGGTGGGGAGAATGGCACGAGGTGCAGACCGGGGCGTTTTCGTCGCCCCCGGCAAGGGCCGTGCCGTGGATACTTGCGCTGAAGGTCTCCACGGCCTCGGGATGGCATTCCCCGCAGGTGGCGTTGATGGCGTCCCTCGCGACCAGGGATTCTTCCTTGTCCGCTCCCCGGATGTCATGGCTACCGTGGCAGTCGTTGCAGGCCGCCGAAAAGTCAACCTCCTCCTGCGTGATCATCACCCCGTGGACGCCCGCATCCCAGCTGGAACAGGATCCGTCGTATTCCGAATGGCACTCGCAGCAGGTCGAGGACACGTTCAGATCATGGACCGACGAATCCGGGTCGGACGCCGGGAGGATATCGTGTTTCCCGTGGCAGTCCACGCATTCGGCCAGGTGTCCCCCGGCCTCCATTTCATCGGCCGCGTCGTCGTGGCAGATGCCGCAATCCACAGAGCGCAGGTTTTCCTCGTGCATGTCCTCCACGTCTGTGAGGTCCTCGTGGCAGTCGGTGCAGTCCATGTCCCCGTGGACGGAGCCGGCGTAAACCTCCTCATCCACGAAGAGGGAGATCTCCTTCCCTCCTGCTGTTTTTGTCAGCGAGTCATCCGAGTGACAGTCGTAGCAGTCGGACGTGCTCATGGCAAAGGCCGGGGCCGCCGCGGAAAGCAGAAGGAG
>JAFGWO010000180.1 GCA_016937135.1 Pseudomonadota bacterium | reverse complement strand
GGGAGATCCCGTATTTTCGCACCGCCCCGTGCATCACCTCCAGATAATCGGTACATACCTGATGTCCCAGGCCGCGCGAGCCCGAATGGATCATGACGACGATCTGTCCCGGGAAAACCCCGAAAGCGGTTGCGGCCCGCGGGTCAAAGATCTCGTCGACAAACTGGATTTCGATGAAGTGGTTGCCGGATCCCAAAGTGCCGAGATGGGGCGCCCCTCTCTCCCTGGCCCTGGGGCTGACGGCCTCCGGGTCGGCCTCCTCCATGCACCCTCCCGCCTCCGTGAAGGCCAGGTCTGCCGGTTCCCCGAACCCGTTCACCACCGCCCATGCGCTTCCCCTTGTGAGGACCCTTTCGAGGTCCTTTCCCTTGAGGCGGACGGGCCCTTTGGATCCGACTCCGGTGGGGACGCGGGAAAAGAGGGCATCGACGAGACCCTTTAGCCGTTCCTTGTCCGCCAGCTCCTTCCGGTCCAGGTTCGTCACGGCCATCCGGACCCCGCAGTTGATGTCGTACCCCGTCCCCCCGGGGGAGATGATCCCTTCTTTCCGGATATCGGTGGCGACGACGCCTCCGATGGGAAGACCGTAGCCGAAATGCATGTCGGGCATGGCCAGGGAAGCCCCGACGATCCCGGGAAGGGTGGCGCCGTTGGCCACCTGCCGCGGGCTTTCATCCTTCCGGATATCCTTCATGAGGCGGTCGTCGGCATAGAGGATCCCGGGGACCCGCATTCCGGGGACCGAGCCGACAGGGATCTCGAAGGTGTATTCGCCGGTTTTAATGATCCTGATCTCAGACAAGGGATTTTTCCCCCAGGGAAGATTCCGGACCGTTTTTCCTAGACATCAAAGATCACCTTGATCCGGACGCCGTTTTCTTCTTTTTTGATCTCCAGCCCGTGATAGGTGGCGGCTTTTACCTGTGTCCTCGTGGCCGGATCCACAGAGTCGGCCGGCACGCACTGGATCGTGCAGAAGAGGTTGGAGCCCTTGATCCAGAGTCTGCTGATTTTTGCGGGAATCAGACCCCTGGCCTCTTCCAGGAAGATCAGTTCATTCAAAAATTTCACAAGGAGGGAGGGGAGTTCGTTATCCTTGACCATCACCGGGACGATGGATTTTCCAACCCTTTCTTCCGGAATTTCAGCGAGGAGGGAAATCAGCCCCTCCGCGGCCGCCCTGAAGGCCTCCTCCATTGTGTCGCCCCAGGCCTCGATGCCCGCGTCGGCGGTGATCCCTTCCATTTCCTTATATCCTGTGGTCATAGGTCTCCTTTCGGTTTCAGAAAAAGCTATTCCGGATTTTCCCCTTCTCAAGATTCCCTGATCTTTGTGATCCTGTTTTGATCATCCACATAAACCAGGGAGGGGTGATGATCCCCCGTATTCTTTGCTTTGACCTGGGCATAACAGGCCACAATGACGATGTCCCCCCGGGAACCTTTGTGGGCCGCCGCGCCATTGATGACCACCTCGCCCGATCCCCGTTCCCCAGCCAAAGAGTAGGTCTCGAATCGTTCCCCGTTGGTGACGTTGTAGACCTGGACCTGCGCAAAGACAGGGATTTTTGCGGCCTCAAGGAGATCCGGGTCGATGGTGATGGAACCCTCGTAGTCAAGATTGGATCCCGTGACGGTGGCCCTGTGGATTTTCCCCGCCAGCATGGTGAACCTCATGGCCGTCTCCTTTCCGGTCTTTCTATCCGTTGCTCTGCCGGTTTCCGGCTTCCAGAATGATATTATCGATAAGCCTGGCTTTTCCGAGGCGCACGGCAAGGGCCAGGAGCGCCCGGTCCCGGATGATTTTTACGGGGCTCAATTCCTCTGCGTCAACTACCGACACGTAATCGATGGAGGCCCCATTCGTGGACAGGATCATTTCCCTTACCCTTTCCTCGATGGTCCCGGCTTCAAGGATCCCTCCCTCAACCATTTTTCTGGCCCATTGCAGGGCCTGGAAGAGGGTCAGGGCGGCCTTTCTCTCCCCGGGTGTCAGGTAGGCGTTGCGGCTGCTCATGGCGAGCCCGTCGGGTTCCCGGACCGTGGGAAGGCCGACGATTTCGGTGTCAATATCCAGATCCCGGGCCATCCTCCTGACGACCTGGAACTGCTGGTAATCCTTGAGGCCGAAATAGGCTCTGTGGGGGCAAACGATATTGAGCAGCTTGGCGACCACGGTGCAGACTCCGTCGAAGTGGCCGGGGCGGGAGGCCCCGCAGAGCCCTTCCGTGATACCGGAGACCGAAACAGCGGTCCCGAAGCCCGATGGGTACATCCCTGAAGGAGAAGGGGAAAAAAGGAGGTCGGTCCCCACTTTTTGGCAGAGCGCCTGGTCTTTTTCCACATCTCTCGGATAGGCTTCATAGTCCTCCCCGGGGCCGAACTGGGTAGGATTCACGAAAATGCTCACCACAAGGGCGTCATTTTCTTCCCGGGCCTTTTCCATGAGGCTGGAGTGACCCCTGTGCAGAAAGCCCATGGTCGGGACGAACCCGATCCGGTGCCCTTTTTCCCGCAGACCATAGGAGCGCTTTTGCATTTCCTTGATATCACTGATTATTTCCATTAGCCCTCACATCTTTCTGCCCGCGCGCTCACTCGTAGGAATGTTCTTCCCCCGGGAACTTCCCATTTGTGACCTCTTCGTAGAACCTTTTAAAGGCCTCCTCCATGGTTTTGCCGATCTCGGCGTATTTTTTCACGAACTTCGGGGTGAACTGATCGTAGAGGCCGAGAAGGTCGTTGGTCACCAGGACCTGCCCGTCGCAATGAAGGCCGGCCCCGATGCCGATGGTGGGGATGGACAGCTCCGAGGTGATGAGGCCGGCCGCCCTGGCGGGGATTCCCTCCAGGACGACGCTGTACGCACCTGCTTCCTGAACCGCCCTGGCATCCTCCATGAGGGTCCTGAGACCCTCCTCGCCCCTTCCCTGGACGCGGTACCCGCCCATCTGATGGAAGGACTGGGGCGTCAGCCCGATATGTCCCATGACGGGGACGGCCCGGTCCACCAGGAATCGGATGGTATCGGCCATTTTTACTCCCCCTTCCAGCTTCACGGATTCGGCGGGGGTTTCCTTGAGGAAGCGGCACGCGTTCTGAAAGGCCTGGACAGGGCTTTCATGATAGGAACCGAATGGCATGTCAGCGACAAGGAAGGCGCGTTTGCAGCCTCGCCCGGCAGCCCGGGTATGGTGGAGCATTTCCTCTACGGTGATAGACAAGGTGTTGTCATATCCGAGGACCACCTGGGCCAATGAATCCCCAACAAGGATGATCTGGGCGCCGGAGCGGTCCGCGTAAAGAGCGCTTGGGTAATCGTAGGCCGTCAGCATAACGATGCGCTGTTGGTTCTTCATGGCTTTGATGGTGTTGACGTTGACCTTCTTATCCATGAGATCTCCTCCTGCGTTTGCGGGTCCATAAAAAAAACCCCGTCCGCAAACGGGGCCACCCGCCAGAAGAGGCGGCAATGGTGGAATAACCCCGTCCCGGTCCGCGCTATGCGGATCCAAGCGGTACGTAAAACTGAACTCCTTTTTTCATCCTCCGGATCTCCCGGACCAGGTCCTGGAAGTCCTCGGGTCTTTTTACAAAATCCACTTCCGAGGTGTTGATGATCAGAAGCGGGGTTTCTTCGTAATTGAAAAAAAACCGGTTGTAGGCTTCGTTGACAGCCTCGATATACTCCCGGCTGATGTCTTTCTCGAAGCTCCTTCCCCTTAAGCGGATGCGCTGGCCGAGAACCTCGCTGGGGGCCTGGAGGTAAATGACCAGATCAGGTTTTGTGATCCTCCGGTCCAGCAGGGAAAAAATCAGCTGATAGAGGGCAAGCTCATCCGTGTCGAGGTTTACCGAGGCGAAAATCCTGTCTTTTGCAAACAGATAATCACAGATGACGCTCTGTTTGAAAAGCTCCGGCTGAGCAAGCTCACGCTGCTGCTGGTACCTGCTGAGGAGAAAGAACATCTGGGTCTGAAACGCGTAGGCCGCCGGGTTGGCGTAAAATCTGCCGAGGAACGGGTTCTCGGTGACCTTTTCCAGAAGGACCCTGGAGCCGAATTCATCCGCCAGCATCTGGGCAAGGCTGGTTTTCCCGACCCCGATGGGCCCTTCGACCACGATGTATCTTTTATCCACCATCCGCCAGACCTCATTATAGCGTTACCTGTAAAAACCGGTCAAGACCGGATGCCCTGGAGGTGCCCCTGCCTTTTTCCCTCAGGCCAAAGCCTCAAGGGATCCGATCTTTACCACCTGCTGATCTCCAAGGTGGTCCCTGAGAAGGGAAACGGGCTCCGAAAACCCGCCGCCGGTCAGGGGGACCCTCAGATCCGGATCGATCTCGGAAAGGGGATCAAGGACAAACCGCCGCCTGAAAATCCCGGGGTGGGGTATGATCAGCCCCTTTTCCCTGATCACCAGCTCTCCGTAGAGAAGGAGATCCAGATCGATGTTTCTCGGCTGCGGTCCGGGTCCCTGCCTTTTCCTGCCCATGGCCGTCTCCGTTTCCAAAAGGTCTGCCAGAAGCCGGTGAGGTCCCATCCCCGTGACAATGGCCATCACCGCGTTGATGAATGGCCCTCCCCGGACGCTCAGGGGAGCGGTCTCGAAAAGGCTGGACAAGGCTATTGCCCTTGTACCCGGGAGATCCGCTATTTTGCGGGCTGCCTCGGCGATATTGGCGATGCGGTCCCCGACGTTGCTCCCCAAACCGATATACGCGGTTTTTTCCTGTCCCAACTTAAAGGCCGGCGGACTCAATCCGGGCAAGGGCTTCTGATAGCCTGTTCTCCCCGAGGGTGAGGGAGACCCTGAAAAAACCTTCCCCATATTTCCCGAACCCGTTCCCGGGGGTCAGGATGACTCCGGTTTCGTTCAGTATCCTCGCCGCGAATTGCGCGGAGGACTGTCCTTCCGGGGTCTGGATCCAGAGGTAAAATGTGGCTTTCGGGACCTGGAAGGAAAAACCCAGCCTGGAGAAGGTATCACAGGCCATGTCCCGCCTAGCACGGTAAATTTTTCGAAGTCCGGACAGCGAAGCCTGGTCTCCCGAAAGGGCTTCGATCCCGGCCTCCTGGATCGCCTGGAAAATGCCGCTGTCGATGTTTGTCTTGATTTTCCCCAGACCCTTGATGGCCTCGGCATTCCCGCAGGCCCAGCCGATGCGCCATCCCGTCATGTTAAAGGGTTTGGACAGGGATCCGAATTCGATTCCCACCTCGGATGCCCCCGGCGTCTGGAGAAAGCTGGGAGGGGGATCGTTTTCGTCGAAATAGATCTCTGTGTAGGCGGCGTCGTGGCAGACCAGAATCTGGTAGCGTCCGGCAAAATCCACCACCTCCTCGAAGAATCCTTTGGGGATCGAGGCCGCGGTTGGGTTGTTCGGATAGTTAAGGAACATGATCTTGGCTTTTTTGGCTATGCGGGCAGGGATGGCCCCCAGGTCGGGAAGAAAGGAGTTCTTCGCGAGGAGAGGCATGGGATGGACTTCACCTCCCGCAAAAAGGGTGCTGATGCTGTAAACAGGGTAGCCGGGATCGGGGCAGAGGACAACGTCCCCCGGGTTCACGAAAGCCAGAGGTGTGTGGGCGATCCCTTCTTTGGACCCAATGAGGGAAACGACCTCCGTGTCGGGGTCCAGGGCTGTTCGAAACCGTCTGTCATACCAGTTTGAAATGGCCTCCCGAAAGGCCGGCATGCCCTCGTAGCTGGGGTATTGATGGTGGCGCGGATTCCTGGCGGCGGCAATGAGCCGCTCCACGATGTGATCCGGGGTCGGCAGATCCGGGTCCCCGATGCCGAGGCTTATGATGTCGATGCCCCTTGAGGCCACTTCCCCTTTCATCCGGTCGATCTCGGCGAAAAGGTAACGCGGAACGGCCTTCAACCGTTCGGCCTGCTCGATTTTCATGGTGCTCCTTTCAAAATTTATCCGGGTTCGGGTGTTCCCATTATGAGTTCAGAGTCCAGAGTCCAGAGTTCAGGGTTCAGGGTTCAGAGAATTTGTTTTTGCTGTTTCACTGAACTCAGAATTCAGAACTCAGAACTCTTAACTCATTTTATCCCCAGCACGTCCATCATGGAGTACATTCCGGGTTTTTTCCCGATGACCCACAGGGCGGCCCGGATCGCCCCTCTTGCGAAGTTTTCCCTGCTGTGGGCCCGGTGGATCAGTTCAAGCCTTTCCCCGGGGCCCGCCAGAAGAAGGGTGTGTTCCCCGACGATATCCCCGCCCCTCACCGCATGGATGCCGATTTCGGGTCGGGTTCGTTCCCCCGTCAACCCGTGTCTGGAAAAGACCGCGGTCCCTTCCAGGGTTTTCCCCCTCGCACGCGCCACTTCCCCGGCCAGATGCAATGCGGTTCCGCTGGGCGCGTCCTTTTTCATGCCATGATGAACCTCCACGATCTCGGCATCGAAGTCCTCTCCCAGAACGGAGGCGGCCGTGGCGGCCAGCTTGAAAAGGAGATTTACCGCGATGCTCATATTCGGGGAAACGACAAGGGGGATCCTCCCGGCGATGTGTTCAAGCTCCCCTGTCTGGGCAGGGGAGAACCCGGTCGTTCCCGTCACTGCCGCGATCCCCTTATCGGCGCACCAGGAAAGGCTTTTCAATGTCCCTTCCGGGGATGTGAAATCGATGAGGACATCTACCCCTGCCGGCATCTGAGCTATATCGAAGATGATGGGGATTTCCCTCCCCCCGGAAGAAACAGCGGGGGAGCGACCCTCCGGAAGCCCGGGGGGTGTTGTCCTCCCGATCGCGCTGACCAGTTCAATGCCTTTGGTCTGATCAAGGGCCCTGATTATGGCCGATCCCATGCGCCCCGACACTCCCGTCACAGCCGCCCGAATCATCGTCCGGCCTCAATTTCCCAGAATACCGAAGTCTTCAAGGGCTTTTTTGACCCTTGAAGAGGCGTCTTCGGAGAGGGGAACAAGGGGGAGTCTGAGTTCGTTCCGGATCCGTCCCATCATCGCGAGGGCTCCTTTGACGGGTATCGGGTTGGTCTGGACGAACAGGGCATCGCACAGGGGGAGAAGTCTCTGGTGAAAATCGCGGGCGCCTTCATAGTCGCCCTCTAAAAAATGGCGGCACAGGGCGGCCATCTCCCGCGGCACGACATTGGAAACGACGGAGATGACCCCCTGACAGCCGACGGCCATCAAGGGATAGACCAGGGCGTCTTCTCCCGAAAGAATGACGAAGTCGTCCGGGACCATCATCCGCGTGTAGCTGGCCTGCTTCAGGTCTCCAGTCGCATCCTTGAGCCCGATGACGTTGGGGATCCGGGCCAGACGGGCCACCGTTTCCGGCAGCATGTTGACGCCTGTCCGGCCCGGGACATTGTAGAGGATTATCGGGATGTCGACTTTCTCGGCCACGGTCTGGAAGTGGCGGAAAAGTCCCTCCTGCGTCGGCTTGTTGTAATAGGGGGTGATCATGAGGCACGCGTCGACCCCGGCCTCCTTGATCCTTTCGGTCAGGCCAAGCGCCTCGCTGGTGCTGTTGGACCCGGATCCCGCTATCACCGGGACCCGGCCGTTTACATGCTCCACGGTAAACCGCACGATCCGGACATGCTCGTCGTGGCTCAGCGTCGAGGCTTCACCCGTGGTGCCGCAGGGAACAAGGCCGTCGATCCCCCTGTCAATCTGGAAATCGATGTGTTTTGCCATCGCTTCGGAATCGAACAGACCTTCCTTGAAGGGAGTGACCAGTGCGGTGAACGCTCCTTTAAACATTTTCACCTCCCGCGACCGTTTCATCTGTCAGCTGTCCCCTGTAAACCAGAGACGCGATGCCTTCCATAAAGATATCTCCTCTGCCCGGATCCCGGGGGTCCGGATAGATCATAAGGCAAGCACCGCTCCTCGTCGTCACCGCGACGGGAGGCGATGTCATTCCCCACACCGTGGTCACCAGGGCCGCCGCGGCGGCTCCGGTTCCGCAGGCCAGTGTTTCATCTTCCACCCCCCGTTCATAGGTCCGAATGTCAAGGGAATGGTCGTCCCTCACGCTGATAAAATCCACGTTTGTGCCCGCGGGGGCAAAGCGGGTGTGGAACCGGATCGTCCGGCCCAGGGAAACCACGTCCATCCCGGGCAGGTCCTCAGCCGGTACGGAAATTATCGTGTGGGGAACCCCGGTATCCACAAAACCAGCCTCGAGATCCGGGCCCTCGTCAAGTTCCAGGGAAAAGGACGGTTCCAGATTTCGCGGCCTGGTAAGCTGGACCTTGACGGTCGTCCCCCTCACGGATGCCCGGATCGGTCCCGCGAGTGTCCTGAAAGTCATTTCTTTCCCGGCGATCCCGTCGAGATAAGCGAGACGGGCGGCGCAGCGGGCGGCGTTCCCGCACATACCGGCGACGCTCCCGTCCGCGTTGAAAAATTTCCAGGCAAAATCCAGTTCCCCGTCATCCTCGATGAAAACCATCCCGTCGGCGCCCACCGACTGTCTCCTCCGGCAGGCGAGAACGGCCAGGGACTTCATCTCCCTTTCGGGGATGCGGCCGTCCCTGTTGTCGATAAAGATGAAATCGTTCCCCGCGCCGCTCATTTTGGCGAAGGGGATGGGAAATTTCATTTCGCTTTTCCTTTAATAGGGTCGCCAAAAGTCCGTGCGGGACTTTTGGCTCTACGGAAAGGGAAAAGCGGGGTTTTCCCTTTCCTCACGGATCCATGACAT
>JAFGWO010000179.1 GCA_016937135.1 Pseudomonadota bacterium | reverse complement strand
TGGAAGACAGGACATCCGAGGATGCGGAGGGGTTTCTTGACATCGCCGATGAGCTGCGTTCTGCTTTGTCGGACGAATTCGACCCCCCCAGGGAGGCCGCTCCGCAGACCGCGCCCGTTACCTTCGAGGAAGTCTTCGCCCAGTTTAAAAAAGGGATTGAGGAGGTTCTCGGAGAGGAGGAATATGAAACCCACTATAATCTCGGGATCGCCTACAAGGACATGGGGCTCTTTGATGATGCCCTCAAGGAATTCGAGGTCGCTGCACGCGAACCAGGGATGAAGCAGGACAGCCTGAGCCTGATGGCTATGTGTTTCCTGGAAAAGAAGGATTTTGATTCTGCCGTCAAGGTAGCCCAAAGGGCCCTTGAGGAGGCCTCTGAGCCTTCCAAAACCGGCTTTTTTTATCAACTGGGGGAAGCCTACGCGGGGAACAGGGAGTGGAGCAAGGCCCTTGCCGCCTACGGGGAGGTCAAGTCAAGGGATCCTTCTTTCGAAAGGATCGATGATATCCTGCAAAAGATCAGGTCCAATGCGGAGAAAGAGACGCCTTTGGAGCCTGAAGCGGAATCAGACTCCGGGCCGGGAATGGATGAGATGCTCAGCGATCTGATCCGCGAGGTGGAGGAGATGGCCAGGGAAAGCACGGGCAAAAAGGAAGAACAACCGAAGAGCGATACCGGAAGGGATCCTAAAGACAGGATATCCTATCTCTAAGCCAGGGAGAAAACGCCAAGGTGAGCTACCTCGACTTCTACGGGCTCCAGATCGAGCCCTTCAGCAACGCCCCCAACGAGCGATTCTATTACAACAGCGCCCAGCATGGCCGGGCGCTCACCAGGATGATGTACATCGCCGAGACCATGAAGGGGCTGGCGGTTGTTGTTGGGGACATCGGGACAGGAAAGACCACCCTCGCGAGAAAAGTCCTGGACAGCCTTCCGATGGAAGCCTACGAATCCGCCCTCCTCGTGATCCTGCACTCGGAGATCAGCCAGGAATGGCTTTTAAGGAGGATCGCCCAGCAGCTGGGGGTCGAAAACCCGGCCCGGGAAAAACTCCAGATCATTGGCCAGCTCTACCGGCGTCTTCTTCAGCTCCACCGGATGGGCAAAAAAGCTGTGGTCCTCATCGATGAGGCCCAGATGCTCAACACGAAGGAACTGATGGAGGAGTTCCGGGGGCTCCTGAATCTGGAGGTCACCGCCCACAAGCTCATCACCTTCATCTTTTTCGGACTTCCCGAGATAGAGGAGTGTCTTGCATTGGACCCTCCCTTGCTGCAGCGGGTGGCCATGAAGATCCGCCTATCCACCCTCACTGAAGAGGCAACCCGGGCCTACGTCGTCCACCGTCTCGCCGTGGCAGGAAACCGGGAAAACCTTTTTTCCGATGAGGCCCTCAGGGAGATCTTCCGGTATTCCCATGGCTTCCCCAGGAAAATAAACGTCCTGTGTGATAATTCCCTCTTTCAGGGATTCCTGATGCGGCAAAGGGTGATCGATGAAGCCATTGTGAGGGAGATGGCGTCTGACCTGGGGTTCGATCTGAGGATGGATTCCGATGTAAAAATCCCTTCCATCGATCTTCCGGCCACCTGGATCCCGGGGGGAGAGAAATCCCGGCAGCCATCCGAAGGGAACGAGGGAGAAGATAACCAAAAAGAGTCGGTTTCAGGCCCGCCATTGCCCGGAGCCGGTGTCTCGGCCAGGGACGGCAAGTCCGGCAAGGACGATGATCTGGATCTCCAGCTGGAGGAATTTTTCGAGGACACGTTCAGGGAAAGTTGAAAGAAAAAGGAGGGCGTGGGGACGAAAGGATTTCTTCACCTCTTTTCCGGACTTTCCCGAAGCGACCCTTCTGTTTTTCTTGACAAAAATTTTCCATAACCTTTATAATTCATCAAATTTTCAGGGGGTTTCATGGACACAAAGGACCAGGATCTTATCAATCGCATCCTTTTGGAGGACGAAGAGTTCCGGAAGCTCCATCAGGAGCATCAGGAACTGGAAGAAAAGATTGAAGAACTGTTAAGACGTCCTCCCTCGACCGAAATTCACTTCGAGATAGAGAACCTGAAGAAGAAGAAACTGGCCGGCAAGGACAGAATGGAACTCATTCTTACCAAATATCGTTAGGAATCCCAGCCGATGGCTTACTGAAAGGCGAGGCCAGTGGCCTCGCCTTTTTTTGATAGTACCGAAAGGACGAATCTCATGAGCAGGGAAACCAGGAGCGATCGTGTCAGAAAAGGCCCGGAGAGGGCGCCTAACCGGGCCCTTATCTATGCCACCGGGATCACGCCCAGAGCCCTCAGCAGACTCCATATCGGTGTTTTCACCAGTTTTTCCGACGTCATCCCGGGTCACGTCGGTATGAGGGAACTGGAGCGTTCCATCGAAAAAGGGGTGCATTCCGGGGGGGGGACCTCCTTTCTGGTTGGCATCCCTGGAGTCTGCGACGGGATTGCCATGGGCCATGAGGGGATGCGATACAGCCTCCCTACCAGGGAATGGATCTCCGATCTGGTGGAAGCGGTGACCCAGGCCCATGCCTTTGACGGGATTGTTCTTCTGACCAATTGCGACAAGATCACACCCGGGATGCTCATGGCGGCTGCCCGCCTTGATATCCCCGCCATTATCGTAACGGCCGGTCCGATGCATTCCGGAATGTACAAGGGACAGAGAAGGTCCCTGGTCCGGGATACCTTCGAGGCGGTGGGACGGTATCAGGCCGGCCAGATGGATGAGGCCGAACTGGAGTGCCTGGCGCTGGAGGCCTGCCCGGGCCCGGGCGCGTGCCAGGGAATGTACACGGCCAATACCATGGCCTGCATCACGGAGGCCCTGGGGCTTTCCCTTCCTTACTGCGCTACGGCGCTGGCCGGTTTCGCCGAAAAAAGAAGGATCGCCTTTGAGAGC
Source organism: Pseudomonadota bacterium (assembly GCA_016937135.1). Lineage (GTDB taxonomy): Bacteria > BMS3Abin14 > BMS3Abin14 > BMS3Abin14 > BMS3Abin14 > JAFGWO01. Next base: position 9,110 of record JAFGWO010000179.1, on the reverse strand, counting down.
GGCGAGCGGATCGTCCAGCTGGTAAGAGAGGACCTGACAACCTCGAAAATCCTGACATCCAATGCCTTCGAAAACGCGATCACGGTAGATATGGCGCTGGGAGGATCCACAAATACGGCCCTCCACGTCCCGGCAGTGGCCCACGAGGCAGGCCGGGGGGTGGATCTTGCCCTTTTTGACGCGATCAGCCGCCGCACCCCCCACATTGCCAACATCCGACCCGGAGGGGAGCATTTCATGGAGGACCTGCACTACGCGGGCGGCGTCCCTGCCGTTCTCTCCCGGCTCCGGGTTCTTTTAAAGCCCTCTCCCACCATTTCCGGGGTGGATATCCTTGACCTGGCCCGGGAGGCTCCCGTCAAGGACGAGAGCGTGATCCGGCCGGCCGACTCTCCCTACCACAAACAGGGGGGGATCGCTGTCCTGAGGGGGAATATCGCTCCCGACGGATCGGTCGTCAAACAGACGGCTGTGACGGAGGATATGATGGTCTTCGAGGGACCCGCCCGGGTTTTCGAGCGGGAGGAAGACGCCATGAAGGCGGTCATGGACCGGAAAATCAAGGATGGGGATGTGGTGGTGATCCGGAACGAGGGGCCCAAAGGTGGCCCCGGGATGAGAGAGATGCTCTCCGTGACAGCCGCCATTTCCGGTCTGGGTCTCAAAGTCGCCCTGATCACCGACGGCCGTTTTTCAGGTGGGACAAGGGGGCCTTGCATCGGTCACGTTTCCCCCGAGGCCGCCGCCGGCGGGGTCATCGGGCTGATTGCCGAAGGGGAACGGATCCGGATCGATATCCCCGAACGGAAGCTGGAGCTGATGGTCCCGGAAGAAGAGCTGGCGGCCCGGAGGTCCGTGTGGACGCCTCCGGAACCGAGGATCCGCAGGGGCATCCTGGGACGGTATTCACGGCTGGTCCATTCCGCGGCCTCGGGCGCCATTCTGGACGAATAGGTTATTACGCCCCGGACTGGCTTTTTCGTCCGGGGGGTTTTCAGGGAGAAAACGGATGCAGATGTCAGGCGCGCAAATCCTCGTCCAGGCCCTCAAGGATGAGGATGTCCAGATCATGTTCGGGTATCCGGGAGGGGTTCTGCTCGATTTTTACAACGCCCTTTTCGGGAGCGGGCTGCGGCATGTCATGACCCGCCACGAACAGGCGGCCGCCCATGCGGCCGACGGCTACGCCCGGGCCACGGGGAGGGTCGGGGTCTGCATGGCAACTTCCGGGCCAGGGGCCACCAACCTGGTTACGGGGATCACCACAGCCTACATGGACAGCATCCCCATGGTCGCCCTCACCGGGCAGGTCGCCAGCTACATGATCGGGGGAGACGCCTTCCAGGAAGCCGATATCATCGGGATCACCCGGCCGGTCACGAAGCATAGCTACCTGGTCAGGAAAACGGAGGATATCCCGCAGATCATCCGGGAGGCCTTCTACATCGCTTCAACCGGTCGTCCCGGCCCTGTGGTCGTCGATCTCCCCAAGGACATTCTGAGCGGCAAGGGGAAGTATCTCAGGCCGGAGAAGGTGGAGATCCGGGGGTACAGGCCGAGCGTAAACGGGCACAAGGGTCAGATAAAGAGGGTTCTTTCCGAGCTCAGAAAGTGCAAAAAACCGGTCATCTACGCGGGTGGAGGCATCATCATCTCGGGGGCCACCAGAGAGCTCGTGCTCTTTGCCGAAAGAAACAAAATCCCGGTGACGACCACCCTGCTGGGACTCGGCGGGTTCCCCGGGGACCACCCCCTTTTCATGGGAATGCTCGGGATGCACGGGACATACCAGGCCAATATGGCCATCCACTCTTCCGACCTGCTTCTCGCCATCGGGGCCAGGTTCGACGATCGGGTCACCGGAAACGTTTCCAAATTCGCTCCGGAGGCCAAGGTTGTCCATATCGACATCGATCCTTCGGCCATCAGCAAGAACGTCGCGGTCCACCTTCCCGTCGTGGGAGACATCCGCGAGATCCTCTCCAATCTGAATGCCCAGCAGGAGGACGAAGAGCCGGTCTGGAACGAGATAAGGGAAAGCTGGCTGGAACGGGTTGCCTATTGGGGTCAGGAAAAACCCCTTGACTATGACAGGACGAGCAGCAGCATTAAGCCGCAACATGTCATCGAGCGCCTCAGCGAGTTGTGCCCGGATGACACTATTATCACCACCGAAGTGGGCCAGAACCAGATGTGGACGGCGCAGTTTTTCCGTTTCCGTCACCCCCGCACCCTCCTTTCCTCGGGAGGGCTGGGCACCATGGGCTACGGTTTTCCGGCCGCCATGGGGGCCCAGTTCGCTTTCCCGGACCGCCTGGTGGTCGATATCGCCGGGGACGGGAGCATCCAGATGAACATCCAGGAACTGGCGACGGTTGCCCAGCATAATCTTCCGGTGAAGATCCTCATCCTGAACAACTGTTTCCTTGGGATGGTGCGGCAATGGCAGGAGCTGTTTTATGAAGCGCGGTATTCTTCCACCTGTCTTGCCTCAAATCCGAATTTCGTCAAAATCGCAGAGGCTTACGGGGTCAAGGGGATCCTCATCGACCGGAAGGAAGATGTGGATGCCGGTCTTGTCGAGATGATGAAGCATAAGGGGCCGGTTGTGGTGAACTGCCTCGTCGACCGGGAAGAGGGGGTTTTCCCCATGGTCCCCGCCGGGGCGGCTACCAATGAAATGATCTTCGGTTCCCGCAAAAAACAGGAAAAGAAACTCAGGGCGGTGAAGTAGGGGATCGCGCATAGCGAGGTGAAGGATGCGGCATACCATCTCCGTGACGGTTGAGAACAAATCGGGCGTCCTCGCCCGCGTCGCCGGCCTTTTTTCCGGCAGGGGGTTCAATATCGAGAGCCTCAGCGTCGGGGAAACCCTTGATCCGACCATCTCCCGGATGACCATCGTAACCCGCGGGGATGACAGGATCATCGAACAGGTCATCAAACAGCTGCGCAAGCTCATCGATGTCATAAAGGTCTCCGATCTCACGGGCACGAGTTTTGTCGAGCGGGAGTTGATCCTCATCAAGGTCAAGGCCAGAGAAAGCGGCCGGGCGGAAATTCTGAGGATCAATGATATCTTCCGCGGGAAGATCGTGGATGTTTCTCCGGCAACCTTCACTTTTCTGGTCACCGGTGACCAGGACAAGACCGAGGCCTTCATCCGGCTGGTGAGGCCCTTCGGGATCCTGGAGATCGTCCGGACAGGAAAAGTCGCTATCGCCAGGGAGGTATAGGAAAAGCGGGAAGGATGAAGGATGAAGACGCCAAACCTCAGGGGAAAAGAGGGAAGGAAGAAGGATGATGGACTAGCAAAGAGTCATCAACGCGCCCCGCGCGGGGCGCCCGGATCAAGGACTCGGGTTTTTAGTCCTTGATCCGTGAGGAAAGGGAAAACGACGATTTTCCCTTTCCGTTTCGCAAAAAGTCCCGGATCGGACTTTTTGCGGCCCTATCAAGGAAGAAGGAAGAAGGACCTGAAACTTAGAGGCAGGATCGGCAGCCGGATCTGAAAGGAGTTGAAACCGATGGACGTTTATACCGAAAAGGACGTTAAGGGCAAGGGCGGCTTCCTCAAGGGGAAAAAGGTGGCTGTCATCGGTTATGGAAGCCAGGGGCACGCCCAGGCGCTTAACCTTAAGGACAGCAAGGTGGATGTCGTCATCGGGCTGAACAAAGGGAGCCAGCACTGGAAGGCCGCCGAAAAGGCCGGGTTCAAGGTCGGGACTATCGAGGAGATGAGCGCAGCCGCCGATCTCATCATGGTCCTGGTTCCGGACGAGTTCCACAAGGATGTCTACGAGACCCGGATCAAGCCCAATATGAAAAAAGATGCCGCGCTGGCTTTTTCCCACGGGTTGTCCATCCATTACGGCCAGGTAACCCCGGGGAAAACCACGGACGTCATAATGATCGCACCCAAAGGCCCCGGTCATCTGGTGCGCAGCGAGTTTGTCCAGGGCCGCGGGGTGCCCAGCCTGATCGCGGTGTATCAGGATGTGTCCGGGTCCGCGAAGCAGATGGCCCTCGAGTACGCGGCCGGGATCGGTTCCGGCAGGGTCGGGATTCTGGAGACGACCTTCCGCGAGGAGACGGAGACCGATCTTTTCGGGGAGCAGGCTGTGCTCTGCGGAGGGGTTACCAGACTGGTTCTCGCGGGATACGAGACCCTGGTGGATGCCGGCTACGAGCCCGAGATGGCCTATTTCGAATGCCTGCATGAACTGAAGCTCATTGTCGACCTCATGTATCAGGGCGGTTTGTCCACCATGAGGTATTCCATAAGCAATACGGCCGAATACGGCGACCTGACGCGAGGTGACCGGGTTATCAGCGAGGATGTCAAGGACGAGATGGCCGCGATCCTCGATGAGATCCAGAGCGGTGAGTTCGCCCGGGAATGGATCCTGGAAAATCAGGCCGGCCGGCCGGTTTTCACCTCCCTGGCCAGGATGGCCGGTGAGCATCCCATCGAGGAGGTGGGCAAGAGGCTCCGGGCCCTTATGCCGTGGCTCAAGGAGCAGGCGGCGGTAAAGGACAGGGATTAGAGGCGAAAAATGGCCCTGATGGCGAAAGAGGGTCTCCCGGTCGTTTCCATCCCGGGGGTTCTGACAATCCTGGCTTTTGCCTTTGTGGGCGTGTACGCCGGGATCACGGGTATTTTTGTTACCTTGTGCATCGCCCTTTTTTTCCGGGATCCGGAGCGTTCCGGGAACCCTGAAAAGGGCGAGATCCTTTGCCCGGCGGACGGGCGCGTGGTGGCCGTTGCCGACGGCCCCGCCCCCCGCGGGATGCAGGGAAACGCATTGAGGATCAGCGTTTTCATGAGCGTTTTGAATGTCCACGTCAACAGGGTTCCGATGGATGGCCGTGTTCTGGAGGTGCGGCACATTCCCGGAGGCTTTTCCATGGCCCAGCTCGACGAGGCGAGCATCAACAACGAAAGGACCGAGATCCTCATCGAAGATCCCTCCGGGCGGCGTTTTCTCCTCGTTCAGGTGGCGGGGATGATCGCGAGGCGGATCCTCTGCCGTCTGAAGGAAGGGGATGTGATCCGCGCCGGGGAAAGGTTCGGGCTCATCTATTTCGGATCCCGCCTCGATCTGTACTTTCCGCCGGGCTTTGAATCCCTTGTGGGGCTCGGGGACCGGGTCCGGGCCGGCGAGACGGTTCTGGCAGGTGAAAAATGACCCAACTGAACCCAACAGAAGAGAAACCCGTCAGGGTCCGCAGGGCCATTTACCTGCTGCCCAATATTATAACGACCCTCGCTTTTTTCGCGGGGTTCGTGTCCGCGGTCTGGTCCCTGGATGGAGCCTATGAGAAGGCTGCCATCGCCATCATCGTCGCCGGTATCCTGGATGCCCTGGACGGCCGGATCGCCCGGCTGACCAGGACGACATCCCTGTTCGGGATCCAGTACGACAGTCTCTCGGACAGCTTTGCCTTCGGGGCGGCGCCGGCAATCCTGATGTACACCGCGGTCCTGCATCCCATGGGAAGGTTCGGCTGGCTCGGGGCCTTTCTTTTCATGGTCTGCGGGTCTTTGCGGCTCGCGAGATTCAACGTCCAGGCGCAGCGGGTGGGGGAAAAACACTTCACCGGTCTGCCCATCCCGGCGGCGGCCGGGATGGTGGCCATCACCCTCCTGCTCATGGGCGAGGGATCCCTCGATTCCATCATGGCCAGGGTGGTGTTTATTTCGATGGCCTATGTCCTGGGTTTTCTGATGGTGAGCACCATCCCTTATCCGAGTTTGAAACAGGTGGTGATCCCCCGCAGGAAGGCCTTCCAGGTCCTGGCTTTGGTGGTTATCTGCCTTGTCGTGGTGGCCAATTATCCGGTCTATTTTCTTTTCGGCTTCGGGATTTTTTATGTTGTCCTGGGGCCCATCCTGGGCCCATGGATCGTCAGGACCCTGGGCTCGGGAGACATAAAGGAACTGGAGGTTTTTACCCTCGAGGACGAGGACGTTCTTGAGGAGGATTGAGAGGAGGTGGTGACGCGCCATGGGGCTTAGCGAGGGAGACCTTAAAGGGTCTGGTCCCGGCCGAACGGGGAGAATGCGGCTTGATTCCGGCCGATGTACAGGGTCGGTGGCGCCCACCCTTCCCCTTCCGGACCCAGGACCAGAGAGAGTCTCGGCCGTTTAACGCGAAGTCAGCGGCCGGAATCCGGGTATCTTGTTTCGGAAGGAGAAAAAAATGTCTGACAGGATCATTATTTTCGATACGACCCTCAGGGACGGGGAGCAATCCCCTGGCGCGTCCATGAACCTGGACGAAAAGATCCGGGTAGCCAAACAGCTGGAACGCCTGAATGTCGATGTCATCGAGGCCGGTTTCCCTATAGCTTCCGAGGGGGATTTCGAAGCGGTCCAGGCGGTCGCCCGTGTCCTCAGGAAAACCGAGGTGGCCGGCCTGTGCCGTGCCAGCCGGAAGGATATCGACAGGGCTTGGGAAGCGCTCCGGGAGGCGAAAAAGCCCAGGATCCACACCTTTATCGCCACCTCCGACATCCATGTCAAAATGAAGCTCCAGAAAACCCACGACCAGGTGAGGGAGGCGGCAATACAGGCGGTCCGTCATGCAGCGGCCTACACCCCCAATGTGGAGTTTTCCGCGGAGGACGCTTCCAGGAGCGACATTTCCTACCTGTGTGAAGTGATTCAGGCTGCCATCGAGGCGGGAGCCGGCACCATCAACATCCCGGACACGGTGGGTTACGCCATCCCTGATGAGTTCGGGGAGCTCATCGCCACCATTCGGGAAAGGGTTCCCAACATCGACCAGGCCGTGCTGTCGGTGCACTGCCACAATGACCTCGGACTGGGGGTCGCCAATTCCCTGGCGGCGGTGCAGGCCGGAGCCCGTCAGGTGGAATGCACGATCAACGGGATAGGGGAACGGGCCGGAAACGCCTCCCTTGAGGAGATAGTGATGGCGATCCGGACCCGGCACGACCACCTGGGGGTCCAGACCCATATCCGGACCGAGGAGATAGCCCGTGCCAGCCGTCTCGTCTCCAATATCACAGGAATCCTGGTTCAGCCGAACAAGGCCATCGTCGGGGCCAATGCCTTCGCCCACGAGGCCGGGATCCATCAGGACGGCATGCTGAAGGAAAAGACCACCTACGAGATCATGACCCCGGAATCCGTGGGCATCAAGGACAGCACCCTCGTCCTGGGCAAGCACTCGGGAAGACACGCCTTTAAAAAGAGACTCGAGGAGCTTCACCTCGACCTCGATGAAGAGCAGACAGAAAAAGCCTTCTCTTCCTTTAAAAGGCTGGCCGACAAGAAAAAGACCGTTTTCGACGAGGATATCGAGGCCCTCATAGCCGACGAGGTCTGGAGCCTCCCGGATCGCTACAAGCTGCGCAGCGTCAACTTTTCCAGCGGGACGGGGGTCGTCCCCTCCGCCACGGTCGAGATGGAGATCGACGGCAAAACCTCCACAAGCGCGGCTTTCGGGGATGGCCCGGTAGACGCCGTCCTCAAGGCCATAAGAAAGGCCTCCAAAAGAAAAGCCCGACTGCTGAGCTTCACCGTCTCCGCCATCACGGGGGGAACGGACGCCATGGGCGGGGTGACCGTAAAAATCCGGGAGGATGGACACACCATCATCGGGCAGGGGACCTCCCCGGATATCGTTGTCGCCTCAGCCAGGGCCTTCACCAATGCCTTGAACAAACTTGCCTGCCGGGAACAGACGGAGCTGGGCGAAAAGCCGTCGCTGTAAACAATGTTCAGGGTTCAGAGGGGAGAGTTCAGGGGGAAAGGAATCGACCTTTTCTGAACTCTGACTCTGAACTCTGAACTCTATACTCAAGTTTTTAAGGAGCCCCCTGATGGGTATGACCATCACTCAGAAAATTCTTGCCGCCCACTGCGGCCGAGACGAGGTCCGTGCCGGTGAGATCGTCATGGCGGATGTGGACCTGGCCCTCGGGAACGACATCACGGCTCCCATCGCCATCGGGATCCTGAGGCAAAAAAGGATCCAGAAGGTTTTCGACCGGGACAAGGTAGCCCTCGTCCCCGATCACTTCGTTCCGAACAAAGACATCGCTTCGGCCCAGCAGGTCAAGGTGCTCCGCGATTTCGCGAGGGAATACGGGATCACCAATTTTTTCGAACTCGGCGAGATGGGGGTCGAACACGCCCTTCTCCCGGAAAAAGGGCTCGTTTTGCCGGGCGACCTGGTTATCGGAGCCGACAGCCATACCTGCACATATGGAGCCCTGGGGGCCTTTTCCACGGGTGTCGGGAGCACTGATCTTGCCGGGGCCATGATGGGCGGCAAGGTCTGGTTCAAGGTCCCTTCGGCCAGTAAATTCGTCCTGGAAGGGGATCTCCAGCCCTGGGTCGGGGGGAAGGACCTCATCCTTTTCATCATCGGGATGATCGGTGTGGACGGCGCCCTGTACCAGTCCATGGAGTTTACCGGCTCAACCATCCGCAAACTTCCCATGTCCGGGAGGCTCACCATGTGCAATATGGCCATCGAGGCCGGAGCCAAGAACGGCATCATCGAACCCGATGACATCACCAGGGAATACGCAAGCGCAAGGGCGTCAAGGGAATGGAAGGCCTATCACAGTGATAAGGACGCCCCGTACGACAGGGTTTTCGAGATCGATGCTTCCCGGATCAGCCTCCAGGTGGCCTTCCCCCATCTTCCGGAAAACGCCCGTCCGGTCAAGGAGGCGGAGGGAATCGCAATAGACCAGGTCGTCATAGGTTCCTGCACCAACGGCCAGCTTGATGATTTCAGGGTTGCCGCAAAGGTCCTGGAAGGGAGGAAGGTCTCCCGGAGCGTCAGGGCCATCATGATCCCCACCACACCCCTGATCTATCGTCAGGCCATGGAGGAGGGACTTTTCGAAATTTTTCTTTCTGCCGGGGCTATTATCAGTCCCCCCACCTGTGGGCCATGTCTCGGGGGCCACATGGGCATCCTGGCGGAGGGTGAGAAAGCCGTGGCTACCACCAACAGAAACTTCGTCGGCCGGATGGGTCACCCCAAAAGCGAGGTCTATCTCGCCGGTCCGGCGGTTGCGGCGGCTTCCGCGGTGACGGGCACGATCACAAGTCCAGAGGATCTGTG
>JAFGWO010000178.1 GCA_016937135.1 Pseudomonadota bacterium | reverse complement strand
GCGTCCAAGCTTGTCTTTTTTGGCGTCGGTGAAAGCCCCGGCGACATAACCGAAAAGTTCCGATTCCAGGAGGGAGTCGGGCAGCGCGCCGCAATTCACGGTGACCAGGGGCCCGTCTTTACGCAGGCTGAGATCATGGAGCGCCTGGGCGATCATCTCCTTCCCCGTACCGCTTTCCCCCTGGATCAGCACGGTGCCGTCGCTTTTGGCGATCCTCGGGATGATGGAAAAGATCTCCATCATCTTTCGGTTCCTTGAAACAACCTCCCCCAGGGACCTTGCCCTGGGAGCGTTTCCACCCGCTTCCCAGATCCGGGAGAGATCCCGGAAAGTTTCCACGCCCCCGACCAGCCGATCTTCCCTGTCCTTCAGGGCGGATGCCGTTATGGAAATGGCTATTTTTTTCCCATCGGCCCGGATGATGGAGATGGGGTATCTCATCAGGGAGTGGCTGGTCTCGATGGCGCTTTTCAGGGCGCAGTCAGCCTCGCAGATATCAGCTTTGAACACATCGTAGCAGGGTTTGCCAAGGGCCTGAACGGCGGGAACGCCGGTGATCTCCTCAGCGGCGGCGTTAAAAGAAGTGATCCTGAAATCCTGGTCTACCGTGAACACGCCATCCCCGATGGAATCGAGGACGATCTCGAGGGTGCGCGGATCGATCCTTGCGGCTCTTCCCTTCCTTCTCACGCCTGACTCCCCTGAACTCGGATAAAAGGTGCGTTGACCCCAATTTCCCCCGGTTCAAAAAGGCTCCAGTGCGCAGGCGGTTTTATGTTAATGCAAAATGCAAATAATTACACCCTTTAAAAACCTCATTTTGATTTTTGCAAGGATGCCTTCCGGGTGCCAATCCCTTTGCATTCGATGGAATCCGCGGAAAAACATGGAAAAATCCCACCCAGGAAAAATTCCCCTCAATGGCATGTTTCTGGCAGAGAAAAGAGGATGGAATCGACACAGGGTCAAGGCTCGACTCCGGATTAAAACAGTGAAAATCGGGCAGGAAGGAGGTTGAAGGAGCATCTGAAAGTTTGAAGGAAAGGCAAGGAAACCTGGAACCCCTATGGGGAAGAGCCTGAATCCTTACAAACCTTGAAAAGGGAGGGTAATCAAATGAAACACCTTAAGCAGATCAGAGTCATCGCTTTCGGGCTCGTCCTGGCCCTTTGCCTGGTTCCCCTTATGGCACAAAGCGCCCAGGCCTGGGAACCCAAGAAACCTGTAACGGTGGTGATCCCCTACGCCCGTGGCGGAGCCGATGTCATCGGACGGTTCATCCAGAGCGTCGTGGGAAAATACGACCTCTGCCCGCAGCCCCTCGTCGTCATCAACAAGGAAGGCGGCTCGGGATCCGTCGGGATGAAGTACCTCATCGACCGCAAAGGAGACGGCCACTATTTCATGGTCAGCCTTTCCAGCGCCATAACGACCCCCCTGACGACCAATATCAACTTCAGCTGGAGGGATTGCACACCCCTGTGCCGCGCGGCCCTGGACCGTCACGCCCTGTGCATCTCCTCCAAGAAATACCCGGACGTCTACTCGCTTGATCAGTTCGTCAAGCTGGCCAAGGAAATGTCAGCAAAGGGGACGCCCCTTCAGATGGGCGGTACAGGATCCAAGCAGGAAGACGAGATCGTGACGATCATGCTGGAAAAAGCCACCGGAATTGACTTGAGATACATCCCCATGACCAGCGGGGGGGATGTGGCCAAGAACCTGGTGGGCGGGCACATTGACGCAACCGTCAACAACCCCTCCGAGTTTCTCGGGTATGTCCTCTCGGGCGATGTCAGGCTGATCGTCGCTTTCGACAAGCAGCGGGTCCCGGGCTACATCAATGTGCCGACCATGCCGGAACTGGGATACCCTGATGCCACGTACCAGATGCTCCGGGGCCTCTTCATGCCGCCGGATGTGGACCCGGAAGCCGTCCAGTACATGACGGAGCTCATCAAGAAGGTGATCGAGACGCAGGACTGGAAGGATTTTCTGGCAAGGATCATGCTGGATGGTTCAGAGCCTATTTATGGGGCGGAATTCGGAAAATGGCTGGAAGAGTATGACGCCATGCACGCGAAATACCTGAAGGAAGGCGGTCTTATCCAATAAGACGCCGGGAAATCTTTGAACAGGGACCCCCGGGGCAAGAGGAAAAACATCAAAGAAATGATTCCTTTAACTCCCATTCTTCCACCGGCCCCCCCTTCAAGGGGCCGGTGGAACCTCTAAGGGGTCGACTCGAAAGGAAAAGTGAAAATCCGGAATTTCAGTTAAAGGGGTCTCATGATTTTACCGTGGAAGATCCCCCGCAAAAGGGGAGGCTCCCATAAAAATAAAAGGATAACCCTATGAAAAAAGCGGAGATTTTCATGGCCTCCTTCTGGGCGGCGCTGTCGGCGGCCATCATTCTCGAAGTCCATTACATCCCTTACACGAAACAGCCCATCGGCTGGGAAAAGGGACTTGGCCCCCAGGCGGGATGGTTCCCCTTCTGGCTGGCGGTCATCATGCTGATCTGCAGCCTGATCGTCCTCATCCCGAAGGTCATTCGCGCAATTAAGGACGGACTTGCCGAAGAAAAAGCCTTTATCAGCGTGGAAGGGTTCCAGGCCATCATGCGGGCCCTCATTCCCATGATCGTCTACGTTGTTACCCTCCCATGGCTGGGCTTCTACCTCGGTTCCACGCTGTATCTCATCTACTACATACGGGCTGTGGGGAAACATTCCTGGACCCTGTCCCTTTTAACGGGGAGCATTTTCAGCGTGTCCGTCTTTCTGATCTTCGAGAAGGCCCTCAAGCTGACCCTGGCAAAGGGTTTTATCGAACCCATCTTGAACCAGTTCCTCTGATGCGATAAGGAGCGGATACCGTGTTAGATATCCTTTCAGGCCTCTCGCTGGGCATTGAGGTAACGTTCTCAACATCCAATTTACTGATTGGTTTTCTCGGAGTCGTCCTGGGGATGCTCTTTGGCCTCCTTCCGGGTCTGGGGCCCCTTAACGGGGTGGCGATCCTCCTTCCCATAACCTTCGTCCTTCCTCCCGAGTCCTCCATGATCTTTATCGCCGCCATCTACTATGCGGGGACGGCCGGTGGGGCCATCACGTCCATCACCCTGAACATCCCCGGGACTCCCATGGCGGCCGCCACCTGCATGGACGGGCACCCCATGGCCCAAAAGGGCAAGGGGGCTCTTGCCATCTTTACCGCTGCCAATTCTTCATTAATAGGGGGGACGTTAGCGTGCATCGGTTTCGTCTTTCTGGCGCCTCCCCTGGCCAAATATGCTCTCATGTTCGGTCCTCCCGAATTCTTCGCCCTCATGGTCGCCGCTTTTGCCTGCTTCGGCGGCCTTGCCGGGAAGTCCGTGACAAAGACCATCATCATGACGATTTTTGGACTTCTCCTGGCCTGCGTGGGGATGGACGTCATGACGGGAAACGCCAGGCTCTGCTTCGGGTACATGGGGCTATTTAACGGCGTCACCTTCCTGACAGCCGTCGTGGGGATGTTCGGGATCGGAGAGGTCCTGACCACTATTGAAAAGGGCATCAAGGCCAAGATCATCCACCCGAAGGTCACATGGAAGGATTACGTGGAAAGCCTCAGGCTTATTTATAAACACAAGATCCTGGTCATCTCCGACACGATCCTCGGATTTCTCGTCGGGGTTCTCCCCGGCGCCGGCGCCACGCCGGCTTCCTTCATGGCCTATGGATTCTCAAAGTCCATGTCCAAGGATCCAAAGGAGTGGGGAAAGGGACATGCTCCTGGAGTAATGGCCACGGAGTCCTCCAACCACGCTGCGAGCACCGGGGCCTTCGTCCCCATGGTCACCCTGGGAATTCCGGGATCGCCCCTGGCGGCCATCGTACTGGGCGGGATGCTCATCTGGGGTCTCGTTCCGGGTCCCCGTCTTTTCATCGAACAGCCCAGATTTGTCTGGGGGCTCATCGTGGCAGGGTTTGTCGTCAACATCCTGGCCTACATCTTCGAGGTCAGCCTGGTGCCTCTTTTGATGAAAGTCCTCAAGACGCCCTTTACCGTCCTGACCCCCCTCATCGTCATCTTCTGCCTGATAACAGGTTATGTGCAGAATTTCGGCATGATGGAAGTTGTCCAAACCCTTATCTTCGGTGTTCTCGGCTACTTCTGCAAGAAGACGGATTACCCGGTTTCTCCCCTCATCCTGGCCATCGTCCTCGGGCCCATGACGGAGTGGACCTTCCGCCAGAGCCTCCTCCAGGGCGGCGGTTCCCCGATGATCTTCGTCACCCACCCCATATCATTCGTCCTTTTGCTGGTATCGGTTGTCCTGTATGGTATCCCCATCACCAGAGGCATCCTTGACCGGCGCAGGGAAAAAAGGGAAGCGGCTTAGCCACTGGGAAGGGGCCGGGCCAACCGGCCCCTTTTCATTTTCAGGTCAATCAAGTTTCGAAGGAGAGAGATCATCATGGATAAAATAACAACACTCGGGATTGAACCCGTCGACGAGATCAAGGTTTTCGACCTGGTGGGGGATTTTGCCGGCGTCCAGGGAAGCCGCATCGAGGATTCGAAAGGCCACACAATCCTGAGAGCCTGCGGCAACTACGATCTGAGCGGCCCTGAAAACAGCTTCGTCGGCGCCCACGCCTTTTCAAATTTCATCAAGGTCACCAAAGACGGGAAATCCCGATATTTTCTTTTTGACGTAGGGCAGAACCGGACGGCGCTGGAGCATAACTCGCGGGTCTTCCGGACCCTGGACCCCGATTTCGACCTTGAAAAAGTCGAGTTCATCCTTCTGAGCCATGGGCATTCGGACCATTTCTACAACCTGAACCTGGCCCTTGAGATGGTCAATCCGCGGAAGGAACGCCAGATCCCCCTTTACGTGGCAGGGGACAGCTTTTTCACGCCCAGGGCCAAGGTCTCCGGGGAACGGTTTCTAAAGTCCGGGGAGTACCTCGTCATCGCACCCGACCGGGAAGGGGCGGAAAAACGGGGGGGGCAGTGGATCGTGTCTTCCAGACCCGTCCTCCTGATGGATGACACCCTCCTCTACCTTGGAAGCATCCGCCCGGAAGCGAAAAAGGCGGGGATCGCCAAAGATTACGAGATGAAGCCCAGGCCCTGGCCGAAATTCTACGAGTGCGACGCCAAGGGAAACATCATCGACAGCAGCGTCGAGGACGAGGCGGACGAGGACACGTCCATCGCCTTCAACCTCAGGGACAAGGGGCTTGTGGTCATCACCGCCTGCTCCCACGGGGGGGTCAACACATCCCTCCTCTACGCCAGGGCCGTCAGCGGGATGGACAAGGTCTACTGCTATTACGGCGGCTTCCACCCCAATTCCGACGTGAATGCGACCGCGGCGGACCTCCTTTCCCACGGGATCCGATACATCATCCCAACCCATTGCACCCCCTGGGGGCTTGTCAACCTTCTGTGGCAAAAAAACCAGGAAGCGGAAAAACCATTTCTTTTAACCAAGAACCATCTGGCCCCTGTGGGCAACATCTACACCTTTTCGAAAGAGTATGAGGATTAAAAGTGTTGGTACATCCGGTTAATGCGTACCTGTGATGGATCCGGGGAGGTTGGTTTTTCGAATTCGGCAGGTCAGGCCGGGCTTTTAGCTTTTTTTGAAAGGTTCCGGAACCTGTGCTGGATGGATGGGTCAGGTTAAAAAGGTCCAGAGCCAATCCACCACAGCGCGGCCATTTGAAGGCCGCTCCACAGGGTTTCACAGGGTGGAGCACGGCCACTCGGCTCCCTGAAAAACTGTTTTTTTGTTTCTCCTGTTGTCCCCTCACCGACTTCTCCCGGAGGGAGAAGGATTTCCAGGGAAATCAGTGTTGAGAAATCTCGTTTCCTGAGGAAAGCGAGCTTTCATCCTGAAACGAGATTTCTCAACGGCTCCGGTGAGGGGGATGTGCCTTACCCTGTGAAACCCTGTGGAGTGACCGGGAATGGTCACACTACGGTAACTTGGCTTTCAATTTTTTTGTCCGGGCACGCATTAGACGGATGAACCAAAGTGTTTATCGTTATGCAAAACCGCTACCCTTTCAGAATAATTTTTTCACGTTGAACGTTGATGGCATTTCCAAAAGCCATCAACGCGCCCCGCGCGGGGAACCCGAATCGATGACCGGCACCCCAAGTCATGGTTTCGCGAGGAAAGCGGAAATGACATTTTTCCCTTTCCATGGCGCAAATAGTCCCGCCTGGACTTTTTGCGACCCTATCAAAATTCGACTTAAACCGTTAAACTTGGATTCATGGAAACTTTCCTTCTTCTGTTAACGGCCGCGGCGGCGTGTCTGTCCGCCATAGGGGCCTTCGAAGCCGCCAGGGCGACGAAGAGGACGGCGGAGCTGACCCTCCTCAAGAGCTTCATGGACGAATACAAGTCCGAGGAGATGACCATCCACCTGAAAAAACTCCGTGAGATCAACGAATGGTGGGGAGCCAACCGGTCCTACGGGGTCTCCATCAAGGCCTATATGGAACGGCCTTATTCCGAAGCCATTGAAATGACGCGCCGGACCGTCAAGTTCTACTATTTCAGCATCCATGACCTCTTCGAGACAGGATACCTGAAAAAGAAGATCTACCGGAAAGCCATGAAAAACGCCGGCTTGACCCTTTTCTTCCAGGTGGTCGAACCTCTGGACTACTGGAACTCCCGAAGGACGGGGGAACCCTTCGAGGAAAACAAGTACCGGCTCATCGAAAAGAGCACCGGTTTTAAAAAAAGGGATTCGCAGTGGTATCGGGAAAAGCAGGAAGATAGGGATGGAAACAGTTCAGAGTCCAGAGTAAAGAGTTCAGAGGGTAAGAGCGTTTAGGTCTTTAAAACCACGACCCCGGACTTTGGATCACACCGGGCCTTCCTTCGTTCTTCATCCTTGATAGGGTCGCAAAAAGTCCGATCCGGGACTTTTTGCGCAACGGTCAGGGAAAAGCGTCGTTTTCCCTTTCCTCACGGATCAAGGACTCACAACCTAAGTCCTTGATCCGGGCGCCCCGCGCCGGGCGCGTTGATGACTTTTTGCGAAGTCATCATCCTTCATCCTTCATCCTACCCTCTTCCGGGTTTTTCCCTTTCCAGTAAAGTTCCCTCAGGAACATTCCGACGTCAGGCCGGTCCGTGAAAATTCCACCGACGCGGGGATCGGTTATCAATTTCCAGATCCCTTTTCTGTCATTCCGGGTGTAGACCCAGACCGGTTTTCCCAGACCGGCTGCAAATCGCAAAAATCCCCATTTCAGCAGCCCCTCGCTCACCACCAGGACATCCGCTCCCGTCCTTCGGATGCGGCCCGCCGGGAAAAGCTGCCCCAGGACCCTCGGAAACGGGCAGCTGTATAGGCCCAGCCCGGTCCGGATTTCCGGCCTGATTCTTTTTACCTCCCTGATGACTTTATCCTTCATGGAAGAGAGCAGGAATTGATCCGGGGCCAGGATATCCAGGACCTCTTTTATCACCTGGTTCTCGTACCCCGCCTCTTTCAGTTCCACATCCAGAACCACCTTGCCCCTGCATAACAGGAGAACCTCGGAAAGCGCGGGCGCCTTGTACCCGGCGGATCCCGATCTTTCAAGGATCTCTTCCATGGTCAGGTCCAGGATTTTTACCCCGTCAAAATCCGGGTCATGGTGGACCAGAAGGATTCCATCCCGCGAACGCCGCACATCGAATTCGATCATGTCCGAGCCCATGGCAATGGCGGCTTCGAAAGACTCAAGGGTGTTTTCTTTATGGTAAAAGGAGGCGCCCCGGTGGGCGAGGATGAGGGGCCGGCTGTCTGGCGCTGATAACTCTTCTAATGTTCTCAAAATCCGGGAGGCCCTCCGGATGGCGCATCCAGCGGAGAAAGGACAAAAGGCATCTTCAAGAACCCTATCCCCAAATTTTTTCAGGTTTCCCCGGCAAAGGAATGTCTTTTTTCCACCGCTTGTTTGAGTTCTTCCCGAATGCGGTCGCGTTCAGCAGCGAACTCCGGATCCTTGAGGAACCCAAGAGCCGCCTCGTAGAATTTTATGCCTTTTTCCAGATAATCCGGGCGCCCCTTCAGTTGGGCCAGCAGGACCATCCCCTCCCCGAGGAGGACCAGGGCGTGGCCTTTCCCCGAGGGATTTTTCTCGGTCCTGAGAAGGGTGGCTGCCTCTCCCAGGTACTTCAGGCTCTGGCCGAGGTGGACCGGTTTGCCCTGGCCTTTGAAAACTTCCAGCAGACCCCGCCCTGCCGAAAGAAGGGTGTGCCCCCTTTGTCCAGGATGCTGTTGGGGTGTAAGGATCCCCAGGGCTTCCTCGAAGGCCTTGATGGCTCCCGGAATATCCTCTTCGCTGTTCCGAATCCCGGCAAGTTCGATCTTAAGATCCCCGAGTTTTTTCAGGATCCCTGCCCTTTCCAGGAGGGATTCCGCATCCGGAAAGGCATCCGGCGCGGCAAGGGCTTTTTCGTAGATTTCAAGGGCTTTCTGGTGGTTTTCCTCCGGGTTGGAAACCAGAGCCATCTTTCTGAAAACGTCGGCCTGCCGGGAGAGAAAAACGGCCTCATGGGAGGGCTGTCCCGATACCCTTGCCGTGCGGGAAGCGGCCTCCCATGTTTTCAGGGCGTCGGCCAGATTCTGATCGCGGTTCTGCCGATCCGCCAGATCCTCGTAAAGTCCCGCCAGCTCGGAGAGCGCCCCCAGGCGGAGGGAACGAAGGCGATGGGGGGCGAACAGGTTGACGGCCTCCCGCAGGGCCTCACCGGAGCGGAGCAGGAAGGAAGTGTCCTTGCGGTCCCATCCAAGACGCCTCTGGCAGGCGCCGATCCGGAAATACAGCTTTCCGAGGGCATCCCTGTCCTCTACAGGAGAAAGGTCCTTCGTTGCGGGCGACATGAGATCGATCGCCTCATCGAACCGCCCTTCCCTGATCAGGAGGTCGGCTTTTTCCAGGACCTCCGGCCCCTTTTCCTTCCGAGCCGGCTCTCTTTCGGGGGGGACCACGGGCGCCACCTTTATCACCGGTGTGTCAGGGTCCTGTTCCCGATGGATCACCCGGATCTTCGCAATGATATAGATGAGGCCCAGCACCATCAGAAAAACAAACAGGTACAACCAGGCCGCTGAAAAGATCTGAGGCATACTCTTTCCCCTCCGATTCAGAGAAAATTAGCCTTCCCAGTTTACTTCATCCAGTGCCCCGGTTCCACAAAAAGCCGGAAGAAAATTAAAAGAAGCAAAGGAAAAAAAGAGGCGGTCCATGCTCAAAGCCCGGCTCTTTCCCCTTCCCCTGTTCCTCCCTCCGCGCGGGAAACTTTACCTCCCTGCTCTGTCTTTTTCTGCCTTATTTTTAGGCAGGGAAGACTTGCCGCCTGATTTTCGAACATATGCCGCGGAAACACACTCCGGGAACACATTAAATAAAACCATAATGAAAACATGCAGTTTCATCTTTTTCTACTCTGACGGATCTTCCGGCACAGTCCTTGCTCATCAGGTCCTGCAAATGCGGTTCATCAAGCCAGGGGAAAGGAGAAAAACGATGAAATACATCATCAGCATTATCAAGCCGGGCAAACTGGACGATGTCCGGGAAGCCCTGTCGGGGATCGGCGTCACCGGGATGACGGTGTCCGAGGTCAAGGGATTCGGAAGGCAAAAGGGCCACACGGAACTCTACAGAGGGGCCGAGTACGCCATCGATTTCATCCCCAAGATCAAGGTCGAGGTGGCGGTGGATGACAATCTGGCCGACGAGGCCGTCCGCGCCGTCGCTTCGGCGGCCGGGACCGGAAAGATCGGGGACGGCAAGATCTTCCTCCTGAACCTGCAGGAGGCCATCCGGATCAGGACCGGGGAGTCGGGTTCGGAAGCCCTTTAGGAGACGAATGAAGGACGAGAGGACAATTTACAATCATGCCTCACGCAAGAACGCAAAGTGCACAAAGGAAGGCAAACCCGGACCCCTAAATCTGAAATTTTCGGGAGGAACCTGAAATGATTTCGAGTCATCTGCCATTTTTCAAGGAAGCGCGGACAGGATTTTTGGCCCTCTTTTTTCTCTCCCTTCCGTCGGTATCTCACGCCGAAGGCCTGGACAGCGGCGACACGGCGTGGATCATAACGGCAACGGCCCTTGTCCTCTTTATGACCATCCCCGGACTGGCGCTGTTTTACGGCGGCCTGGTGCGGACCAAGAATGTCCTTTCCGTTTTGATGCAGTGTTTTGCCATAACCGCGCTGATGACGATCCTCTGGGTCGTTGCCGGGTATACCATATCCTTCGGCGAGGGAAACGCCTTCATGGGGAATTTCAGCAAGGCATTTCTTGCCGGCGTAGGGCCGGATTCCCTTTCCGGGACCATTCCCGAGATCCTGTTCTCCATGTTCCAGCTGACCTTCGCCATTATCACCCCTGCCTTGATCATCGGCGCTTTCGCGGAGCGCATGAAGTTTTCGGCCATGCTCCTCTTCACGGGATCCTGGATGCTTCTCATCTACAGCCCGGTATGCCACTGGGTCTGGGGAGGGGGCTGGCTCATGAACATGGGGGCCCTTGATTTCGCCGGGGGGACGGTGGTCCACATCAACGCGGGCATCGCTGGCCTGGTGGCGGCCCTGGTCCTCGGGAAAAGGAAAGGCTACCCCAACACCATGATGATGCCCCACAGCCTGACCCTTTCGGTCGTAGGCGCCTCCATGCTCTGGGTCGGGTGGTTCGGATTCAATGCAGGAAGCGCCCTTGCCGCCAACGGGACCGCCGGAATGGCCCTGGCGGTAACCCAGATCTCCACCGGAGCGGCGACCCTCGCCTGGATGTTCGCTGAATGGATCAGGCACGGCAAACCCAGCGTGCTGGGCGCCATCACCGGGGCCGTTGCCGGGCTCGTTGCCATCACCCCGGCATCCGGCTTTGTCGGGCCCATGGGTGCCATCGCCATCGGCGCCATCTCCGGGATCGTCTGCTTCATCTCGGCGACGACGGTAAAAAGGGCTCTTGGCTACGACGATTCCCTTGATGCCTTCGGCGTCCACGGGGTAGGAGGCCTGGTGGGGGCCCTGCTCACGGGGATCTTCGCAGCCCCCGCTCTCGGAGGCTATGCCGAGATCCCCGGGATCGGGGGGCAGTTATGGATCCAGTTCATAGGCTCCGCGGCAACCATCGCTTACAGCGCCGTCGGTTCCTTCATCTTGCTGAAAATCATCGATAAGGCCGTAGGCCTCAGGGTCAGCGAGGAGGATGAGGTCACCGGTCTCGATATCACCCAGCACGACGAGAAGGGCTACAACTATTAAACAGTTCAGAGTAAAAGTTCAGAGTCCAGAGTTCAGGGTTCAGAGAAAAACAAAACAAGGCCCGCCTGGAAAATCCGGGCGGGCCTTTTCCCTTTCGGGGAAATAATGGATCCCTATTCGCAGTCATAATAGGTTAAACTCGATCTTGATGAAAATGAACGTCGACAGCTCAGATAAAATCAGCCCCCCGGAAAAAGAAAGCCGGCAGATACAAAGGATCGCGGCTTACGGTTTTTTGCAGAATCTCGCCATTGTCCTCATGAAGGCGGTGCTGGCTTTCGCAACCGGGAGCCTTGTCATCACCGCGAGCGCCATCGATTCTGCCACCGATTCCATCTCCTCCCTGGTCCTTTACCTCGGGCTGAAGCTTTCCGAACAAAAAACAAGCGCCTTTCCCATGGGACTTTACAAGATCGAAAATCTCCTTTCGGTGGTCATCGCGTTCTTCATCTTTTATGCCGGATTCGAGATCGCCCACCACACCTTCTTCTCGGAAGTCACCCCCCCCGACATCTCCCTGACGGCGATCCTCCTCATCCTGTTCGCAGCCATCGTGACCCTAGCCTTTGGCCAATATGTAATTGCCGCGGGGAGGCGGACCGGATCCCCAATTCTGATTGCCGAAGGCCGCCACCGGCAGACGGACGTCCTGTCAACAGTGGTGGTGCTGATTTCCATCACCATGAGCTTCTTCAAATTTGAAGCCGGGTTTTTAGGCCTCAACGTGGACCAGATCGCGACCATACTGGTGCTACTTTTTGTGGGCTTCACCGGATGGGAACTTCTCCGGGACGGGATGAGAGTCCTGCTGGACGCTTCCCTTGACCCCGATACACTTTTAAAGGTCCGGGGGATTATCGAATCCGAGCCCATGGTTTCCGAGGTGAAGTCGCTGGTCGGGCGCAATGCGGGCAGATTCCGCTTCCTTCAGGCCGTGGTTACCATGAGGACCGAAAACCTCCAGAAGGCCCACGAGATCAGCGACCGGATCGAGGAAAATATCCAGAAGAGCATCCCCCGGGTGGAACGGGTCGTCATCCACTATGAACCCCATGCCCTTGAGCACGTGAGGATCGCGGTTCCCCTCGCGGACAGGGGAGGAACGCTGAGCCGCCACTTCGGGGACTCCCCCTTTTTCGCTTTCTTGCGGGTCCGGATGAGGGACCGGCTGGTCGTAGAAGATGAGACGGTCCTGAACCCCTTTACGGACACGGCCAAAGGCAAGGGGATCCAGGTGGCCGAGTGGCTGGTCGAAAAAAAGGTTGACCGTCTGGTTTTGCCTGGAGAGATCAAGAGCAAGGGCCCTGGCTATGTGCTCGCGAACGCGGGGGTAAAAATCCTCACGGTATCGGCAGAAAACCTGGAAAAAGCCCTGCCCCAGGTTCTCCAGGGAACCGATCTTTAAGGTAGGTTGCTCTCTGACAAGGGCCCCCGTCCCAGGGGAAAAACCGGGTATCGCCGGGTCCCGGCTGGATTTACCAGGTCCTGCGGATAAAATCCGGAGAAATCGCCTGAAGCTCTTTCCGGAGGTTTTTTCCCGCACGCATTTTTGCTATGTTAAAATTAATGGAAGCCACCCGAACCTCTTCCAGGGGGAGGGCGGCGCCTGCGGCAGAGGGGGACCATAGCAGAAAGGGGGCAAGATGAAAAAAATTCTGCTGTCAACATCCATTCTGTTCCTCG